>CAKZZM010000156.1 GCA_937885465.1 uncultured Bacteroidales bacterium | reverse complement strand
CGGTCAGGGCAACCACGATACCTTGCAGTTGTTCCTCGGTCACGCCCATGTTACGCGCACCGGCGATATGGGCTTTCAGTTGCGGTTCCACGCCCTCCAAGCCTGCCAATGCACTGACCGTAATCAGTTCGCGGTCGGCATAGGTGAGAATATCGCGGGCGAAGATGTCGCCGAACAAGTGCGCCTTGAGGTAATAGTCCTCTTGCGGTGCAAAATCATAATTGAACGGCTGCCCCGTGAGCATCGTCTGCACGCGTGTGCCTTCTCTCAGGGCATCATAGTCAGAAGGCAGCGGCGATGCCTCCTGCCCCTCGTCAATCCTTTCACCTTTCAATGTCCTCCTTTCTATTTCACGCTGCAACACTCCGAGAGCATTGAGTGAACGCGGAAATCCTGTGTAGGCATAGAGTTGCGAGAGGGCGTCTTTTACTTGGTTAATGGTCAAGCCGGCATCTAAACCGACTTGTATGGCAGGTTCAAGAGCCACAAGGTCACCCTTGGCTTCATTGCAGGCGATAGCGGTCATCGCTGCCGCCTGCTCGGTAGTAAACGAGAGTTGTGTCATATCATTGTTTATATGTGTCGCTTGCTTGGTGCAGCCAGCAAGTATGCATGCCGTTGCAAGCATGGATGAAATCTTTTTCATTCGCCATCGATAAAGATAAGTTGGTATTCGCGCGAACCGAAGCCGATCTTGGCAGCATGCTCCAGAATATGGATGCCATGGCGCGAGTTGATGCGTTCGATGAGTGCCGCTGCGTCATCGCCCTCCTTGGAGGGGTAATGGAATACGAGGTCCACGCATGCTTGGTCAAGTGCCACGGGGTCGAGAGAGGCAAGAATACCTATATCATTCATCTCCGGTGCTGCCGGATGGCTGTCGCAGTCGCAGTCCACGGATAGGTTATTGACCACGTTGATATAGAGAATTCGCTCGCCGCCAAAATAGTTATGCACGGCTTGTGCCGCCGCTGCCATGGATTCGAGGAAGCCGTCCTGATTGCCGATATGGTTCCAACATTCATTCACATCAGCTGTCACGCCCGCCGAGTGTATATATGCCTTTCCGGCAGCGGAAGCGACCCCGATAGACTGGTTCTTCAGCACACCGCCGAAACCACCCATAGCGTGACCTTTGAAATGGGCAAGGTTAATCATAAAATCATAGTTTGCGAGGTGTGAGCCGACAATGTCATAATGAATCCATGTGCTGTCCTGTACAGGAATCCGCATGTCTCCTTCTTCGTCCATCAGATCGACCGGTGCGATGTCCGTGAAGCCATGTTCGCGAATCGTTTGCCAGTGCGCATCGAAGGTGTTTCGTTTGCCGGCATAAGCGGTGTTGCACTCGACGATTGTACCGTTCACCTGTTTCACCAACTGAGCTATCAGTTCGGGTTTGAGGTAATGCTGCCCTCCTGCTTCTCCTGTAGATATCTTGACCGCCACACGCCCTTCGGCCGTCCGTCCCAAGACTTCGTAGATACGTACCAGTGCCTCAGGAGAGATTTCTTTGGTCATATACACGATGGGTTTGTCACTCGTCGGCCGGTCTTTCGTTTGTTGCTCGTTCGCCGATTTGCCGGAGCAACTGATTAATAGAGAGGTGCATAATGCAAATAAAAAGAAACGTTTCATGTTGTGGATTTTTTAGTTGTTTTGAATGATTCGGTAATGCGGGTTGTAGGCATTGCGGAAGGCGTCGCTATGTCGCACTGCGCCGTTGCGGGAAGCCGCCATGTGCAGGTTCTCTTGTAGCACAGAGTCCGCCCACTCCGGCTGAATAGCGATAGCGATTGTCTCTATCTGCTGCCATTCGGAAGCCCAGTTGTCGCCCAACGCATTGCTTTGATTTGCTGCGGCAACGAAATGCGCAAATAGTTCTTCTTCGCTCATTGTCCCGTTCAGTATTTCCGATAGGTTGACTCGCACGAACCGATGGCGGAAGCCTGTGGGTTCAGTGCTTGGTATGCCACCCATGTCTGCGTCGGCACAGGCTGCTATCTCGGCGGACAGGTATTGATGCGCGGCAGTAGTGTCCGACACAATATGCCCCGCCCCGAAATAGTCCTGGTAACAGGTCTTATACACGTCCTGCAAGGTCGCCTTCGGGTAGTTCTCCACCATATAGGTGCATAAATCGCGGATTGGTTGTTCATCGTCCGCCTGCTCGGTGGAAAACGAGCGTTGTGTCATATCTTTGTTTGTTTCATTTGTTTTGTTGCACGCTGCAAATAGGCAAGTTGCAACAAATAATATAAAGAGTCTTGCTTTCATAATTTCATACTTATCTATCAATCACAATGCAAAAGTACTGCTTGTTTAGAAGTAGGACAAACATTTATGCGTATGCCATGATCTGCTGTTTGACCAAGTTAAAACCCTATAGACTGAAGCCATTTCTCTACTTTGGTTTTGCCGGTGCGTACCTCGTGGCCGTAGATGGAAAAACCTTTCTGCACGGAGGCACGGGGATAGTTCTTCTTTATATCGCTCACGCATGAGCCGAGACCGCTGCCCTCGTGGGTGGTGAAGGGATAGATGGTTTTGCCGTTGAGGTCGTAGCGGTCGAAGAAGGTGAACATCACCTGCGGGTAGGTGCCCCACCAGACGGGACCGCCGATGAAGATGGTGTCGTAGTCGGCAAAGGGATTGTCGCTATTTGATGGTTTGAGGGCTGTGCCGTTTGAGGTGGTTAGTTTCAATTCAAAATCCGGACGCTCGTCGTTGATCTGTTCGTCTTGTGCGAGGTCGCAGAGAGGCTTGTATGCCATGCCGTCGTACTTGTGTGTGACAATCTCGGCTTGGTCGGCACCGATGAGTTCGGAGATGTAGTCGGCAACAATCTTGGTGTTGCCCGTTTGGATGTTACCTACGGAGTAGTTCTCTCCTGCATGGGAGAAGAAAACTACGATTGCTTTCTTGCTATTCATATTCGTTTCGTTTTTTGTTGTTTGCGCGTTGCAACTCGTCAAGGCTAATATACCTGCGAGGAGGGTTAGAACTTTAGCTTTCATTTTGTGTGTTTGATTTGATGTTTTTTATTCTTTCCATTCAAAATTCTCTTTTCCGGCACCTATTTCGAAATGACACATAGCGATACCGAGGTCAACGGGCGCATAGCCCATGCCGTTGGTCAGGGAAAAGGCTTTCTTCGCTTCCACCTTGTTGCCGTCGTGCAGAACAAAGCGGAACAACTGCTGATTGACGGCAGTCGGCGCCAGCAGAGCCGCCTCAACGCCGCGCACGAACCAGACAGGGAAATTGCTTTCACCTTTCACTTTTCCTTTTTCATCTTTCACTTCCGCCACATCGTCAACGGTCTTTTTCTGCGGGTGTTGCACGCCTTGGGTGGCACCATAGCCCACCGGCACAAGGCAAACCAAGTGTTCGCCGTCGCGCACTTCGTAACTGTCGGGCTGTTTGCTGAAAGTCAGTCCCACCCAGCAGGTGTTGAGTCCGAGTGTCTGCGCTAACAGTACTACCTGTTCGCCGTAGTAGCCGAGCGTGGTGTCTTCGCCTTTCTTGCAGACCATAGCGATATAATTGCTGATACCGCTGAACTTGCCGTACTTCGCCATTCCTTGCGAGAAAGCGTTCGGCTCGTTAGTCACTAATTGTATATGCAGCCCTGCCTCGCTATTCAATTTGTCAATCAGCGCCCGCAACTGCGCTATTTTCTCTGCCTCAATGGCGATGTCCTTGTACTGCCGCACGCTATGGCGGAACTGTATTGCTTCTTGTAAAGTCATATTATTATATGTTCATTGATTTTCCTTGCATATGCCCGGCAGGACGCGAACGTACTTTCGGGGGAATTGCCTGCGGCATGTGAGATGTGCAATATTTGGTAGGAAGAGTGATCGTCATTCACTCCCGATTCAGCTCGTGCCCAGCGACTATTTATCTCTTCGCGTGAAATACGACCGGCATTGTATATCAATTCAACAAGCCAAATATAACGCTTATCGTCCATGGGGCTACACAAACTCCCAATAGTTGTCGGGAGTGACGGTTTGGAAAGTGGCATCGGGGTACGCCTCGCTGAATGGCAAGGGCAGACGGGCTGCTTTACCGGGTTTCCATTTATATTCAAAGGCGGAGATTTGACCGTCGCACTCTTCAATAAGATCTATCTCCTGTTGTTTGATTGTGCGCCAGAAATATTGCTGCACAAACTTGCCGGAATAAGCATGCCGTTTTCTGCGCTCCACCATCAGCAGGTTCTCCCACAGCGCGCCCACATCATTGCGCATCTCTATAGGCGAGAAATTATTGATAATAGCATTGCGCACGCCGGTGTCGTAGAAATAAATCTTCTTGCCTTTCTTGATCTCATTGCGGGCGTTACGGCTGAACGAGTCCAGACGGAACACTACAAAGCATTTCTCCAAGAGATCAATGTAATTCTCCACCGTCTCTTTGTCCACCCCAAGCAGGTTTGCCAACTCGTTATAGGACACTTCGTTGCCGATTTGCAGTGCCAGTGCCGTCACCAGTTTACGGAGCACATCCGGTTTCTTGATACCTTTGTACTCTAACAAGTCTTTGTACAGGTAACTATTGACGATGTTTTGTAGTAGCATCCGTGCGTGCTCGGAGTGGTTGACAATCTCAGGGTACGTGCCGTAAATCATGCGGTACTCCAAGAGCCGTTTCTCCTCTCGCTCGGACGTGTGTGCTGCTAACTCAGAAAGTGAAAACGGATAGAGATTGAACTCCAACAACCGCCCCGTGGCAGGCTCGTTGATGTCGTCCGCCAGTTGCAACGAGGACGAGCCGGTGACATAAATCTGTGCATCCAAATGCAAGTCGCCCAGCATTTTGAGCGTCATACCGATATTACGCACGCGCTGCGCCTCGTCAATGATGATCGTGGACGCGCGTCCCATCAATGCCGCCAGTTCGGTCTTGGTGCGGTTCTCCAAGGCAAGACGATCGTCCATGTTGTCGCAGTCGAAAGACAGCACATCCGGTTTGTCGGCGGTCAGTTGGTGCAACAGCGTTGTTTTGCCCACTTGACGAGGACCGAGAATAACCATGATTTTCTTCAATGAACTGAGCGATTGCAATTGGGATGCAAGGTCGCGTTTGATCTCCTGTGTATTCATAACCTTTCTGATTTGCGCCACAAAGGTACAACTTTTTTTTTGAAACCGCCAAATTTTATGGCATTTTTTCGGTTACAATCACAAGAATTCCTATTTTTCGAGCTACTTTATATGGTTTCTTCTCTCGGTCAGCTCGGCTTTAAGGAGTTGTCCATTGGACATTCTCGGTGCGCCTTAATCGCTTCACGGTCATCGGTCGGTGGAGGGTGCTAAAATAATTTGTAATTCCTTTGTTCTTTACTCCTCTATAATATATGCATCGACGATTTCGGCGTAGAAGGCGGTGTGGTTGGCGGTCTCCATCGTGTAGAAGCGGCGTTTCTCTTCGTTGCCAATCAGTTCCTCTTCCTGCGTCTGGCGGTAAAGTACACGGCATTCGAGCGTCAGCGGAAACTCTTTGAGTCCCGGCACGGAGATGACGCTCGGCTCTACCTGCGTCAGACCTGCGGCGGCAATCTTATCCATGTCTCTGCCGGACTTGCTGCCAAGAAGACCCAATGCCTTGCGCGGAAAATCACCCATCGGTACGTTAATCGTGAACTCTCCGTTGCCATGCAGCATCTCATGTGTGAAACGGCAGGTGCGTACATATGCAATGAAAACCGGTTTCTCCCAAACGATGCCGAGTGTGCCCCAGCCGATAGTCATGGAGTTCACTTTGTCGCCCACTTTGGTAGTCAGCAAGATACCAGGGCGCATTGCTTTGATAATCCGGCCTGCATATTCGCAGATGTCAATCTTTCGTTTTGTCATATTATGCCTTGTTGAGTTTAGTTATGTTTGATGATTCGTGCTGGATTGCCGGCGACGACTACATCATCGGGGATGTCGTTCGTCACGACCGAACCGGCACCGACGATGACGCGGTTACCGATGCTGACGCCCGGACAGACGATGACTCCGCCGCCGAGCCAGCAGTCATCGCCGATACGAATCGGTTTGCCGGTCTCTATCGTTTGGCGGCGCTCCATATAATCATGCGGATGGTCGGGCGTCAGCAGTTGGCAGTTCGGTCCGATGAGGGTGTGGGCTCCGATAGTTATACCTCCGCCGTCGAGAAACACGCCGTTGAAATTGACAAAAGAGCCCTCGCCGATGGAGATACGGTTGCCATGGTCGCAATGGAAAGGCGGACAGATAATCACCGAAGGGTGTGCATCGGGAATGAGCGCGTGGATGCAGCGATGCAGTTCGTCCATGTCCCACGCGCCGCACTGATTGAGGTCCCGCATGGCATAATACGCCCGCAGGATATTCGCCTGAACTTCCTTGTCCGTATAGTCATACGGCAGGTTATGAAGCATTTTCTCGTATTCGGTCATAGTTAATTAGAAACAGACAAAGATGTCAGATTTGATAAGGGATTTAACATAAACGGGATAACACCGGAGAATAGTATGCCTTCGTCATTCATCCACGGGAGCGAGTTCCCGTCCAAGATAACAATCTTGCGAAAGAAATCCCGTGTGTTGCGTAATGAAAACGTCTCTTGATTCATTTTCTCCGCAGTTTCCACATTAAGGGCTGACTGAATATAGATTTGTTCAGAGCCTGTATTGACTACAAAATCTATCTCATATTGCGATTGTGGGCGTTTCCCGTTCACCATCTGTTCCACGGCTACTACTCCGACATCCACATTGTACCCACGGCGAAGCAGTTCGTTATAAATCATGTTCTCCATCAGATGCGAACGTTCCTGCTGGCGAAAGTTCAACCGTGCATTGCGCAAGCCAAGATCCGTCGCATAATATTTCTTGATATTCTCAAAATACCGTTTCCCCCTTACATCATAGCGTTCCGCAACGGAGATGAGATAAGCATCCTCCAGATAACTCAAATAGGATTTGACGGTCGGATCTGTCGTTTCAACCGACATCACAGTTTTAATAGTGTTAGCTAATTTATGAGGATTGGACAAAGAACCTATAGCAGAATAGATAACATCGGTCAGCGCATCAATAACCACATCATCCTTTAATTTATACCTCTCTACAATGTCTTTTAGATAGACATTTTTATGCAGGTCTGCGAGGTATTTGCGCTTTTTGTCCGTGCTTGAAGCCAATACGGCTAAGGGCATACCTCCATAAGTAATATATTGCTCCAAAGCGTCCACTTTATCCAAGCCGGAGAAAGCATAGTATTCCGCATAGGACAATGGGTATACTTTGATTTCACTGCCTCTATCGCGGAAATAAGTGACCACATCAGAAGAGAGCATTTTGGAGTTACTTCCTGTAACATACACATCTATATTCGGTTGTGCGCGCAGGTCATTGAGGATGTCATAAAAAGTGGTATAGAGAAGGTCCCTATCTTCCTCCGGCACCAGCGATTCGTCCATATCCGTATTTTTGACCTTGTAGCATAGTTGTATCTCATCAATAAAGACATAGTACTTATGTTGCTTGTCTTGGCATTTGGACATAATATACTCATATAGTGTGTTGGGATTTCGGAAAGAGACATTACTCTTTTGCTCCAGATCAATCTCAACGAAGCAATTCTCTTCCACTCCTTGCTGAAGTAAATATTGCTTATACAGATGCGACAAGAGATATGACTTGCCACACCGACGTATGCCGGTGATAATCTTTACTTTACCATTCCGACTTGCGGCATTTAACTGCTCTACATAATCGTTTCTTGCTATATCCATACCGGCTATCGATTATAAATTTAGTCGTATTTACGACAATTTTTAAAGTAAAACGCTGCAAAGGTACACTTTTTTTGCAAATATGCAAGGGTTCGAGCATTTTTTCACGGCAAACGCATCAAAATTTGTAGTTGGTAAACATATCCAGGAGGAATTCACTGTTGAGTGAGGCTCTGAATAATAATTTTCTGATGCTCGGTTTAGCTTTTG
>CAKZZM010000155.1 GCA_937885465.1 uncultured Bacteroidales bacterium | reverse complement strand
TGCTTGCGGCGGTTGATGATGCCGCCTTTCTGGAACGTGCCGCGTATGTCGCGGATAGGATCGAGGTAGTTGACTTGTGCCATGGCTATGTTAAATCGTTAAATTGTTAAGCCGTTAAATTGTTATTAAAAATCGCCCAAACTTGGTCGATACAGGGCATTTATCTATACTATGGTACGCCTGTGGTATGCCGATGGAGTGCCGACTAACCGTATAATATCCCAATAATAACCCAATAACCACCCAATAATATCCCAATAAAATAACAATAACGCTACAATACTATATGCTGAAAAGATGCTGCAAAGATAGTGAAAATTTCGGAAATATGCAAGAAAAAAGTGCATTTTTAGTCGAAAAAGGGGAAAATGACATCGAAGATACACACTAAACAGCCAAAATAGGAGTAGCACCGCAGGTAAACACCTCGCGCTCGGAAAGCGCAAGCACAGAACATCCGCATTGAGCGCGTCACGGGCAGGGCGGCATTTTCTTATCCGCCAAACTTGGCGGATGCAAAGAGAAAATGACGGACGGGACGTGTGAATAAACGGCACTAACGCTGAGAGAGTACCGGCGATGCGGTAATCTGCCTACACCGCAAGCACCCAAAGAACCAAGCCGCATACCATGCGGGGCAATTGACATAGACGCGGGGCTGATGCATAGCGCACAGACGAAGCAAAAAATGTTACATCCGACCGATAGTAATTAAAGCACAAAGAGAAAAAGAGCTTTTCCCCCTTTAATTTTGCGGAGTGAAACGGAGCAGAGAAAAAAGTTTACTTGGTTCCGCTGAGGATTCCTGTCTCTTTGTCCTCATTATTTATACGTTTCCCACTTTCACGGTGCTTGGTTCCAAAGTCCAGATTAACATTGAAATTGAGCATTAGTACTTGGCGGTAGTCCTGCATAACGGCGGTATTGGCAGTCGGGGCAAGGGCAGACAAGTCCTTTGTGACGGTTCTGGAACCGTGTAGAGAGAACGGATTAACCATCATTATACCGAAACCGAAATGCTCTGAATTGTAGTTGATACCTATATCGTGCGTCAAATCGCCGAGGGTCAGCGTTTCGCCCCATAAGTTATGCTGCGCAGTAACCACATCGGCAAAGAACCGCCATCCCTTCAGCAGATAGAAAATGCCGCCACGCACACCGTAATTGACATGCTCGTGATTGTAGTTGTTGCCCTGACTGACCATGTATTTGACAAATGGCGTGACATTGAACATTAGTTTGTTATCAAGCAGTTTGACCTGCACACTCGGCGAGACATTCAATTTATGATAGCCGCGCTGATTGTCATACATGCGGATTGCATAAGGCGACCCATCTATGATTTCCTCAAAGGTCTCTTCCATAATGGGCTTGTGGTCATAGCTGTAGTTCGCCCACAGATTGAGATTCACATGCTTGGACTGCCAAGAGAGTTCCATCTCATTCGACACATACATGACAGATTTCAGGTTCGGGTTGCCTCGCCGCATTTGGTACTTGTCAATCTGTTGCGTAATATCGGACAACTGCGACAAAGAGGGTTGGTAGCCGGACACATAGCCTTTGTATTTCCAAAACCAGCCTTTGCCAAAATCGTAACTCATGGTCAACTGCGGGCGTGCAATCCATGTGCTTTGTTTCTGTCCGGCTTGGTCAATGAGGGTGTGCATGGCTCCGATACCTACCACATACGAAAACTTATCTACTCTGTGCCGCATTTCCGCAAAAGCGTAGGTTTCTGCAGCGGTCATGTTAACGGTCGCTTCGGTGTTTCCCAAATAGGTGTTCTTCACCCATTGTTGGTTATGCCGTGCACCTACGGTTAGCATGATATTTTCCCATTCCTTTTCATAGATGGCTTCGCCGATGAGTGACCACTTGTCACCTCTCACACGAGACAAAACATCGGTCGTATCTGTCGCTACGGAGCCGAAAAGCGGCGTTTGCAGAAAACGAGAGCAAGTGCGAGTGTAAGTCCCGTCAGGGCTTACGCAACTCGTCGAAGCCGAGTTTGGCGACAAGGGGACTTGTCGAAAACGGCGGTCGCTGCGGGTGTTGATATACGTGCCGACCACATCAAAATACAAGTGCTGCTTGTGAGGCAGGTTATGCTGATAGTAGATGTCCAGCGAGGGCGACTGACTGCTGCTTTTGTCGTGATCATGTATCTCAAATGAATCCGTCGGCTGATACAAACGGCTGTCGCGGTCGGATGGTCCGTAAGGCGTATATGCCATATTATCACGCAAGCGGATGTTCAGCATATTTTTGTCGCCGTTTGTCCAGTTGTAGTTCAGTGACACATTAACCGGATAAGTCTTATAGCGCGTCGGTTCGCCTACTTCGTTGTTCTCTATCTTGCCGGTACTAAAATGGTAGGTTTCATTGTTGGTGCGCGTCCAATAAATATCGTACGGCGCATAAGTGGCGACTGCTTGTAAAGACGATTTGCCAAAATGTACCTTACCTGCCAGATAGTAATTACCGATACCCGGCAGGGTCAAACCGTTTGTGCCTGCAAGCGTAAGTGAACCGCCTGTGTCGCGGTGCTTGACGATATAATCCACCACAGCAGCTGCACCGTTGTATCGCACACCCGGTTGGTCGTGGTACTCCACGCGGATAATATCTTTCGGGTTGATGGCTTTTACATCTGCCGTGCTTGCCTCTACACCGTTGATGCGCAGCTGCACGCTCTCGTCAGAAAGCGTTTTGACGGAATTGTCAATAGGACTGATCACGATGCGCGGAATTTGCAAGTTCTGTAACAGAGAAACGCCATCCGAGGAAGCCTGCATCTGTTCTTTCGACGGCAACAAAATTTGCCTGTCCACTTTCTGAATAATGGCTTGACTTTCTACCACCACTTCGCCTAATTCCGTTGCGCCTTCTTGCATGAGGATGTCGCCGATATGGGTATCGCCGTTCACAGTAAGAGCCATGCGGATTGTTTCATAACCAATATAGGAAAGTTCAAGAATATAATCTCCATTCTCGGCATTTAGCGTAAATTTGCCGTTGTTGTCGGTGGTCGTTCCTGCTATCTGCATAGTGTCCTGCATCAGCAAGACGGTTGCACCGATGATAGCAGATTTGTCGTTAGCGTCCATGATACGACCGGATATCCTGGCATTGTTCGCCGTTGCGGTAATGGCAGAACAAATCAATACCGCAAGAAATAGAAGTTTTACGTTCATACAATTTTGTTTTTTAATAGTTGTGTTTTAGAGTGCGCCTCTATATGTAATACGAACAAAGCGGCGGTTTCTTACAATGGTTTGGAAAAACTTTCTGTACCCTCCGCCACGAACCATCCTTTTGACCGACCGATGACCGACTCACAACCGAGACAAGACCGACACAAGAAAAATCGCCCAAACTTGCACATATCAGAAAAAAGCAGTAACTTTGCAACCAAAAGTTGCAAAGACAATAAAAACAGATGTCAACTGTTTCATACATATCGCAATTGTCCCCTGTGCTTTTTTGGGATATTGACCGCGAGCACATGGATGTAGAGCGCCACTCTGCAGGTCTTATTCAGCGCGTGCTGGAATATGGCA
>CAKZZM010000154.1 GCA_937885465.1 uncultured Bacteroidales bacterium | reverse complement strand
GCTCACGAATCTATCTTGTGTACTCGAATTGACAAGAACCTCTATCGCACCTATACTATATATAAGTGCCGTTCCTGTTATGTACTACATTTTTGCTTTCAATCTGTCAATCTAAACCCGACTTCCGCGCCCTTCCGACTTCCTGCACAAGTTCTATTACCTGCTGCAACTTTATCTCTAATCTCTCAACTCTTACCTGCTTTTCAACCGTTAGGGGCGTAAAAAAAACTACCGTAGTTGAGTAGTTCGTCGGCCTGCTGTTTTCCCGATGTACACCTCAGCATATATCGTGCGGTTTCCAGCGCTTCAGTACGGGTGCCACCACTGTGGCTCGCTTTTTACTCCGAAAACACTCCTGTTGTTGAACGTTCGGAGATGTTCTCTACTATTTCGTCATCTCACTGACTGCTATCGTCACACTGACATTCGAGTGCCTCTCTTTTCAAAAGCGAGTGCAAAATTACTACTTTTTTTCAAACCCACCAAATTTTTACCCGATTTTTTTTGAAAAAAAATGAACTTTCTTTGCAACAAACTGATTTTCAATAATGCCACTTTGCAAAAAAAATAGGGCAACACAATGTTACCCTACGTTTACCACTGAACGTTCGGAGACGTTCTCCACTAAATGTCACCCCCACGCATAATACGAAGCACTCATTATTTATATAAGAAGCGCTTAATACTCTTCTTTGGCGTTTTTTCAAAAGGTTCGTCTTTGATTTCGATATTGGAGACTTGCGAATATCCGGGAATGCGCTTATTGAGTTTTTGAAGATTCTCTCTCATCACATTCTGCAGTTCTTCCAAAGAGAATCGCTTCTTTGCCTGCTCATCGGGGAAGATAAGCGCAATGAGTTTTCCTTCTCTCTCCACAACAATACTCTCACCCACTGCATCCATATTATTCAGTTTATTTTCAATATCTTCCGGATAGATATTCTGCCCTGAGGCACCGAGAATCATAGTCTTATTTCTTCCTTTGATAAAGATATTCTTGCGACTATCTAAATAGCCGAGGTCGCCCGTCTTCATCCAACCTTCCTTATTGAAAGCGGCTTTGGTAGCTTCTTCGTTCTTATAGTACCCCATCATCACATTCTCGCCTTTTACGAGTATCTCACCTATTCCTTCTTCGTTAGGCTGATCAATCTTCACCTCCGTATTCAGAACAGGCACGCCTCCTGATTGCGCCACGAAATACTTCGGCGGATTGCCACCGATGAGCGGTCCGCACTCCGTCATACCATAACCTACTGAAAGCGGGAAGTGAATATCCATCAGTGCATTCTCCACCTCAGGGTTGATGGCGGCACCACCGCAAAGGAAATATCTTATATTGCCGCCAAAGGCTTTTTTAAGTTTTTTCTTAACAAAAGATTTGAAAATATTTCCCACTCCCGGCATCTTCCAAAACATCCGGACTACCGTTTTCGACAACAGCGGATTAAGATTTTTGGAATAGATCTTTTCTATCACCAAAGGCACTGTAACAACCATATACGGTTGCACATCCTGCAAGGCTTTTAGCAGCACTGACGGCGTAGGTGTCTTCGTTAGGAAATAGATATGCGTTCCCGAACAAAGCGGATAAAGAAATTCGCAAATCTGCCCGAACATGTGAGCAAGCGGCAGCATCGACACTACACTCTGCCCCGGCTCAACAGGCAACACCGACATACCAGTCTCTACATTATTTGAGAGCGACCGCCCGTTGAGCATCACGCCTTTAGGCAACCCCATTGAACCGGAAGTGTAGTTAATGAGCGCAAGCGCATTGGGGTCCGCCGTAAAGAAAATATCGTCCGGCTGAAGTCCCTTCGGAAATTTTTGCATCAACGCCTTATCTATAAGAGCATAGATAGCATCAGAACTCATTTGCTCTTTTTCGCCATCCTGCTTCTGACGGATAAGAGAGAAATCAGTCAGAGAGATAATGGTTTCAATAGATGATAATGGTTGATTTTGCAACTCTCTCCAAACGAATGGTCCGACGAACAACGCCTTGGCATCTGAATGTTTGACGAGGTTATCTATATCTTCCGCCTTGAAATCTTGCAAGATACTTACCACCACCGCTTCGTATGAAGCGATAGCAAGATATGCGGCTGCCCAGTTGGCTGAGTTCCTCGCTGCAAGGGCTATCTTATCGCCTTTCTTTATACCTAATATGCGGAATAGCTCATGCAGGCGCAGCATCTGCTCTGCAAGAGACTTAAAAGTGTAACCGGCTTGTTCGCCATAGTTAGTAAGCGCAGCATCGTCCCATTGGTGCTGCATCACATCTGTCAGATATTCAAGATAATGTTTCTTCATCGCTTAAAAATAATGCACAAAGGATAAATGAAGTACTGCTTACGCTATGTACCGCTTGCGAACGTTCGGAGACGTTCTCCACTACCAGCGAAGAGTTTGCAAAATTAATAATAAAAATCGGGTTACGCAAGCAAAAAAAACACCAAGTGACCAAGTACTAAGTACCAAGTACCAAGTGACCAAGTACCGCTTGCGAACGTTCGGAGACGTTCTCCACTACCAGCGAAGATTTTACATTCCACGCTACGATATCTCGCTCCAATCGGTGGTACTGTTTTTTAGTTTAGATAGTCCTGTCTGTAGCAGACTGTTTTTAGGCAATGCAAGCTCGGGATCTTCTTCCAAAATCGTTTGTGCCACTCTTCTTGCCTTCTCTAACAGCTGTCCGTCGGTGGCGAGCGAAGCTATATGCATCTCAAACGGCAGACCTGACTGCTGCGTACCTTCAAGGTCGCCCGGTCCGCGCAACTGCAGATCTGCCTCTGCGATACGGAAACCATCGTTGGTGGCGACCATTATATCCATGCGTTTACGGGTGTCTTTTGAGAGAGCGAAATCGGTCAGCAGTATGCAATAACTCTGATCGGCACCACGTCCTACCCTACCTCTCAGCTGGTGGAGTTGCGACAGACCAAATCTATCGGCATTCTCTACTATCATCACCGAGGCATTGGGTACATTGACTCCCACCTCTATCACCGTTGTCGCTACAAGAATCTGCGTTTTTCCCTCAGCAAATAAGCGCATATGCAAGTCCTTCTCCTTTGGATTCATCTTGCCGTGCACCATAGATATATTATATTCGGGAAACCTATGGCAGATACGCTCATATCCTGACACAAGGTCCGCAAGTTGTTTCTGCTCCTCTTCCTTATTCTTCTTATCACGCTTCTCAATAAGGGGAAAAACGACATACACCTGCCTGCCCTTCTCTACCTGCTGCTCAATAAAATTATCTATCTGTTGCCGCCTTTGTATATTATAATGCAATGTCCTTACGGGTTTACGCCCGGGCGGCAGTTCGTCGATAACAGAAACCGACAGGTCTCCATAAACGGTCATTGCGAGAGTTCTCGGAATGGGCGTTGCCGTCATGACGAGTATATGCGGAGGCTGAAGGTTTTTTGCCCATAGTTTGGCACGTTGAGCCACGCCGAAACGATGCTGCTCATCAACCACCACCAAACCAAGATTGGCAAAAACGACATTATCCTCTATCAAAGCGTGCGTTCCTATAAGAATATCTATCTCTCCTTTTTGCAATGCGGGCAACAACTCTCTCCTCTCCTTTTGCTTGGTACTGCCCGTCAGTAATCGAACATTAACGCTCATCCCCCGCAGCATTTGAGTTACCGTCAGGAAATGCTGATTAGCAAGTATCTCCGTCGGTGCCATTATGCAAGTCTGGAAGCCGTTATCTACGGCGAGCAATGAGCAGAGCAGAGCAACTAAGGTCTTGCCGCTTCCTACATCACCTTGCAATAGGCGATTCATCTGCTTTCCCGACACAAAGTCAGCCCTGATTTCTTTCACCACTCTCATCTGCGCACCTGTCAGCTGAAAAGGCAGATAATTATAATAGAAATTATTGAAATTCCTGCCCACGATAGGCATACGAAATCCGACAGACTGCATCTGCTGCCGCTTTGCCTGCTTTAATATTTGCAGTTGGATAAAAAACAATTCCTCAAACTTAAGCCTCTCCTTTGCTTTTTGAAGAATTCTCCCATTTGCCGGGAAATGGATGTTGATAAGCGAGTCTGTGAGCGGAAGAAGATGATTCTCCTCTATAAACCAATCGGGCAAAGTGTCGGGAATACCTTCTTTTAAGTCAGGCATCAGACCTTGAATGATGGTGCGCATTGCTTTATCATTCAACGCGCCCGACTTCATCTTCTCTGACGTGTTATAATGCGGCTCGAGTCCGCAACGCGTCTGCAGTTGCTCCTGCGACACTATTTTCTCAAGATCGGGATGGGCAAAATTAAAGGTATGATTGAAGAAAGACGGTTTGCCGAAAAGGATATAAGGAACACCCGTTTCTATTTTAAGGTATTGCAACCCTTTAAACCAAACAAGCTCTATCGTATCACCATTTCTATCGGCAAACTCTGCAGTCATTCGCTTCGTTTTGCCCGTTCCTACAGTCTGCACATCTACGACAATGCCGACAATCTGCATATATTCATCTTCGCTGCTGATATCTCTGATATACGAGAAGTGCGACCGATCAATATATTTATAAGGGAACAGATACAAGAGGTCAAGAGCCGTATCGATATGCAACTCTTTTCTTAGGATTTCAGCCCGCTTCGGGCCTACCCCCTTGCAATATTTTAACTCCTTGTATCTTAGGTCCATAGATTATTTTAAGGCTTGATATGTGACATTATGCATCATCGTCTTGGCATTATATCCGGATAGGTTAGGCAGACAGTTGGTGTAGAGCAGAATAAGTAACTCTTCCTGCGGGTCAATAACATAATCGGTGCCGAACATCCCGCCCCACCGCATTGAGCCTTCGGAAATAACCGTATTGTGCGCGTTTTCAGGTCGGAACACATCCCACGCCATACCGAATCCCAACTCGCCCCGCATATTGCCCACGCCGTTTTTCTGCATCATCTCCAATGTCTTGCGTCCTATTATTCGACGATTATTGAAAGTGCCTCCATTGAGTATCATCTGGCAAAACTTAGCATAATCTTCTATCGTGCCGCATAGTCCGGACGAAGGTGAGCAGTAAGTGCCGGTTGCAGCGTAAGGAAAAGTCTGATATAACTGATTATCAGAAAGGACTAACTGTCCCTGCGGCCGCCCGAGACGAGCATCGCTATGCGGCAAAGCAGAGGCATCGGTATCGGTCATATCTCTCAGGTAAGAATATAGTTTGACCACTCTGTCGGTCTTCTCAGGCGGCACGAGAAAATAGGTGTCGCGCATATCACAAGGGTCAAGTACCCGCTCTTTGATAATGGTATAAAAGTCTTGGGCTGTAACAACCTCTGCTATACGCCCGAGAATATCGATGTTGTAGCAATAGTTAAACTCCTCCCCGGGGTCACAACGCAAGGGCATTTGTGCAATATGACGCACATTCTCTGCGAGAGTAAGACTATCTAATGTGTTATGCGGCGCTATTTCGTAGTCATATTGCAGACGGTCGAAAATGCCATCATAACATATACCTGAAGTATGAGTGATGAGGTGGCGGATTGTAATATCCCTCTTAGCCGGACGAGTAACAATATCAGTATATTGACCATTGGCATCCCTATAACTGACTAAAACTTGCGGAGAGGCAAATTCAGGTAAGTACTTCTTAACGGGTTCGTCAAGCTGAATAAGTCCCTCCTCCACAAGAGTCATAAAAGCAACAACGGATATCGCTTTCGTCTGAGACGCAATACGAAAAATATCGTCAGTCCTGCAAGGTATATTATTTTCCCTATCGCGCCATCCAAAGGCTTTGCAATGCACCACCCTACCCTTATGCACCACCATCGTCACCGCCTGCGGTAGCACCTCCATATCGACATAACGCTGAAAAGCAGAATCAATAAGCGGCAATCTGTCCAAGTAAAAAGCATCGCTCACATCGGCACCGTATATCAAGTGCTGAGGCGCAGAGGTATCACTTTCCACCGAACAACTCGCAAATAGGACACAAGTTAATACTGCTATACATAACGATCGCTTCATTTAAGTTGAAAGTTGAAAGTTGAAAGTTGAAAGCCGAAAGTTGAAAGTTGAAAGTTTGAAAGTTGAAAGTTTGAACGTTCGGAGACGTTCTCCACTATTAAGAAAGTCGAAAGCCGGAACACGATTTGCGTTTGCGGGGCTTTCGACTTTTACTATCGACTTTTTACTATCGACTTTCTACTTATTGAAGTTTGAAGTTAACCGGCACGGTATATTTAACGCGTACAGCCTTACCTCTCTGTTGCCCGGGCGACCACTTAGGCATTGATTTGATAACCCTGACGGCCTCTTTGTCAAGCGACGGGTCACCACCTGTGCGGACTACCTCTACATCAACGATAGAGCCGTCCTTGTTCACCACGAATTGGCAGATGACACGCCCTTGAATACCATTCTCCTGTGCAATAACGGGATACTTAACATTCTCGGATAGATATTTGAAGAGAGCGGCTTGGCCACCGGGGAACTCCGGCATCTTCTCAACCACAACGAACACCTCTTCCTCTACCTCCTCGTCTTCTACAACTTGCTCTACCGGCGCTGCAACAACAACCTCAACATCCTTGTCATCCTCTGTGTTAATCTCGATATGCTGCGTCTCCACCTCATCGTCAACAACGGTCAGCACCTCAATCTCTTGTACGGGTGCCGGTGGTGGCGGAGGAGTAATGTCCTGAGTGGTCTGCTGAATCTCGATCTCATCCTCAATAAGGAACTCTTCATCGATAATCTCATACACGGTAACCTCTTTCTCCGTCCATTCAAGCGCTACATAGCAAATGCTAAGGACAAACACAAAGCCTAAGAGAAGATAAGTTAACTTCTTATCTTCCAAACTCGCTTCTTTTGATTTCTTGATATCCATGGTACTAATCAATTTGAATTTTCTCGCAAATCGATGCAAATTTACATATTTTTTCTTATATTAGCAAACACAATGACTTTTTTTTTAAAAAAAGTTGCTTTTTTGCTATAACATATTGTTTATTGCCGAGTTGTTTTTTTCTTCTCTCTCGCATTTTTTCACTCAAATAACCGACTGATAAACCCGAAGTAGGCAGTCCCCCACACTATCATAACTATAGATATTCGCTCTCCTCCGCATCTCTTTCCTATCAAACTCCCGCACATCAGTCATCACGCCTTCCAATGCTTCTGCCAAAGCAGACTCGTCGCCTATCGGCACTAAGACACCTGTTTTGTCCGTTATTATCTGAGGAGCAATACCGACAGGCGTACTCACTATCGGACATCCTGCTGCAAGGCTCTCAGCAAGTACCACGCCCGCCGTCTCGTAATTAGAAAACAACACAAAAGCATCGGCTTCGGCAAAGCACTCTGCCACCCCCTCCAGAGGCAACTCACCCTTCCACTGCAACATACCTCTCGGGAAACCGAGCGACTCGGCATACTCCCGAACATCAGCATAATCAACACCCGTACCGACAAGCACCAACCGAAAATCATCCCTTTTATCTGCTAATATTCTTACCGCCCTAAGCAGACCTCGCACATTCTTTGCCCGCTCATCAAAGCAACTGACATGAAGAAACGACTTGATGCTATGAGGACGGCACTCAACATTGTAAAAGATATCGTCCACCACATTATTCAACCTCAGCCATCGCTTATTGCTAAACCCCTGCGCCCGCATCGACCGTTCCAACACTTCCGACACCGGCATCACCGCTGACGCTTTTCTTACCGCCAAACGAGCAAGCGAACGATGCACGACACTTGACATTGCAAACTTTCCATTCTGCGGCAGATAACCCGACCAATGTTCAACTACTATATAAGGTGTATGTCGTGTCAGCCTTAGCCAAAGCGGCAGAAGAACATTCTTTGTCAACACATTCAACTGACAAAGGTCAGGCGTCCCCCACCTCTCCTGCACCTCACGCCACCCTCGCCGCAACGCCGAAAGAAATGTACCTTTATTATAATATACGTACACCTCACGCACGCCATCCGTCAGCTGCTCAACCACCTCTATCCCTACTCTGTTCGTGGTCATCGTCCTTTGGCTCTTCTCATTAAAGAGGTACAGCACACATACATCAACCCCCGCACCAACAGAAGCCGCGGCGTGTTTGTGAACAAACAAGCCTGACATGGCATCATAACGATGCGGATACCACTCCGTAAGATAGAGAACCTTCATAACAGAACCGGCACTGAAAGCAGAAACATTATTATTGCGTTATTGCAAAGGTACTACAATTTTCTCAACAGCGCAAGAAAAATACAACAAAGCAAAAAATTCAGCACTACCAAAATAAGGGGATACCCGCTTAACGGCAATTACTTATTTTTAGTTATTGCTTAACTATAAAAAAAGCAGTAATTTTGCGCAAAATGATAGAGAAAATCATCGTTATAGTAATTATTGCAATCGCTGTGTGCGGTATGGTGCTGACAATCTACCGAGAGCAGAGAAAATCAACACCGTGCGATGGCGGTTGTACGACCTGTCCGCTTGCAAACAAATGTACGGAAAAAAACTGACCATATTACTCTCTTGTCTCGTCATTCTTGCGCAGACCATTTTAAGCGCGAATGTAGAAGAACAGATTTCCGGTGAGGTACTTGACCTCAACGGTATGCCGCTTATCGGTGCTAATGTCTTTTGGGAAGGCACTACTATCGGTGGCGTGACCGATGACAACGGCAAGTTTAATATTCCACCGGCACCCGCCAACTCTACCGACAAACTCATAGCATCGTATGTCGGATATATCAACGACACAATAGTCGTAAGTACTTCTAAACCCTCACAAAGCAATCTTCCCGTCACTTTTGTGCTCGCTGATATGATTGAATTGAACACGGTTAATATAGTAGAGCGTCGCGCTGCCGTCCTCAAATCTCGTACCGCCGCCTTCGATGTAGAGACGCTCAATAGCGAAGAACTATGCAAGGCGGCATGCTGCAACCTCAGCGAGGCGTTCGAGACAAACGCCTCCGTAGATGTGGCGTATGCCGATGCAGCAACGGGAGCAAAGACGATACGCCTACTCGGGCTAAGCGGCACCTATGTGCAACTGCTATCAGAAAACACGCCGGGCGTGAGAGGATTGGCGCAAAACTTCGGAATGGAATATATCCCGGGACCATGGATGAATTCTATTCAGGTCAGCAAAGGTACCTCGTCCGTTATAAACGGCTACGAAGCGACCACGGGGCAGATAAATGTGGAATATCTCAAGCCTCAGACACAAGACCCTGTCGCTATTAATGTGATGCTTAACTCCGAACTGCATGCCGAACTGAATGTCGAAGGCGGTTGGAATATCCCGCTTCAGGCACAACATCAATCACTATATACGGGTATATTAGCGCATTATCAAAACGGCTCACTGCCGATGGACGACAACAAAGACGGCTTCCTTGATATGCCTCTGAGCAACAACCTCAATATCGCCAACCGCTGGTTTTACAAAAACCATGACTACACCCTCCAAGCCTTTGTTCGCGGCTTATATGATGCCCGCGACGGAGGACAACGACATACCCACAACAGCAACACTACGCTCTCTAATCCTTATCTCATCACTTTACGCACACACCGCATCGACGGATTTCTGAAAAACGGCATCGTCTTTGACGAAGAGACCGGCAGTTCGGTCGGCATCATCGCCGCCGCATCCTACCACGACCAGCACAACACCTACGGGCTGCGACAATGGGATGCCTCACAATGGAACGCCTATCTCAATGCTATATGCCAAGCCAATTTTGAAGGAGGAAACTCGGATATCGATATCGACCATCGGCTATCCACAGGTCTGAGTTTTAACTACGATAAATATAACGAACAGATATTCGAGTACGGAAATAGCGGAGCCATCGCAGCTTCAACGACATTAGACCTCTCTCGGCAGGAGTTTACCCCGGGCATATTCGCAGAATACTCACTCAAAGTGGAAGAACAACTATCGCTCGTGAGCGGTGTTCGTGCCGATTGGTCTTCTCGCTACGGCATATTTGCCACTCCGAGACTGAATGTCAGATATAGCCCGTGGGAATGGTGGAGCATCAGAGCATCCTTAGGATTAGGCTATCGCAGTCCTAATGTAATTGCCGACAATGCTTTTATGCTACCTTCATCACGAATGATTAATACCACTTACATTCCTGTTGCCAACCAAGAGCGAGCAATTAACACGGGCGTTAGCACCACTTTCCATATTCCTACCGCATCCGGAGAGTTATCCGTCTCTGCCGAGTATTATTTCACTAATTTCTTCGACTGCGTTGTTGCCGACCTCGACCGCTCCGCACACTCTGTTACGCTCTACAACATATCAGATATAGGCGGTCGCTCATTTGCTCATAATGCCCAGATAGAGGCGACAATGGAGATTTTGCGCGGTTGGACTCTCACTGCCGCCTTCCGCTATACCGACACACGCCAAACGACATTCACCACCCTGCCGTACTACACCTCGAAAGCAGACGCGACAGAGGCAGACGGCAGCGTGGCTGTAACGCGACTCAAACCACTGACCAACAGGTGGAAAGGCATCATCACCACTTCTTACCAAACGCCACTGAAGAAGTGGCAATTCGACCTGACTGCGCAGTTCAACGGCGGAGGACGAATGCCCGACGGTTTTAACACTTACTTCTTGCAAAACTTAGGCTCTTCGCAATACAGCGAGCAAGCAGACGGCTCGCTTTACTACAAATGGTATCCGCAACTGATGGCGCAGGTTACAAAATACTTCCGGACATGCTCTATCTACCTCGGCGCAGAAAACATGACTAACTTCCGACAAGAAAATCCAATCATCGATGCCGACAAACCTTTCGGCACAGATTTTGACGCATCGATGGCATGGGGACCGATAACAGGCTGGAAAGTATATCTCGGCTTCCGTTGGACACTTGAGAAAAACGATGATTAAGGTTACTTCGAAAAATTACTTTAACTATTTATTCCACACGGATACTAACGGATTTTAGAAACTGAACACAGCCGTAGTGGAGAACGTCTCTGAACGTTCAACGGTAGTGGAGAACGTCTCTGAACGTTCAAACTAAAAAAACAGAATATTATGCGTTATTTCCTTACAACACTCTGTGCTATTGCCCTATCTCTTAGCACTCTTTTTGCCGCTAAGACAGACAAACGGACAATCGTGTTCGATGTAGAGCTACACTGCGATGCCTGCATCAAAAAAATAGAGAAAAATATCGCTTTTGAGAAAGGCGTGAAAGACCTCATCTGCGACCTTGACAAAAAGCAGGTAACCATTGTCTATGATGCTAACAAAACCGATATCGGAACCCTGCAAGAGGCGTTCAAAGCCATCGGCAAACCCGCCACAGTCAATACCGCCGCCACAGAAGCACTGACACAAAGCAAGACAAATGCAAGCGCGACTTCGCCTGCCAAAGAGCAAAAACTGAACACACAAACGGAAACCGATGCCGATTCCGGAGCCTCCATTCCGCAAAGTGAAGAACGTCTCTGAACGTTCGGACTTTAGTCGGCATTCAATGCCGACTTTATAAAGACGGATATAAGTGCTGTGGAGAACGTCTGTAAACGTTCAAAAATTGAATTATTTTCTTGCACTATTCAAAAAAAAACAGTACCTTTGCATTGATATAGGAGCGTGAGCACCCCCGCTCGCGACCGAAGCAAGTAAGGTACTGAAGTTTCCCACATCAGAGAATCAACAACTTATTATTTTTTTGTCGGCGTATTAGACGAATTTGGCGAAAAAACTACGTTTTTTTTGGTTTTTGGTCAACAATTACCCACAATTGAACGTTCGGAGACGTTCTCCACTACGTTGAACGTTCGGAGACGTTCGCTACTACCCACAATTATCCAAAAATTAAAATTTTTGGCAAAATAAGTAGGAAACTTTAGTAAGGTGTATAACACATTTGTTATATAGAAGAAAGAATAAGTCCTCCGCCCGACAAAGGGGAGAGTTCTTATGGTTCCGTAGCTTAGTTGAATAGAGCGTCAGATTCCGGTTCTGAAGGTCGTGGGTTTGAGTCCCACCGGGATCACATAACAAAAGCAGCGAAGTGCACACTTCGCTGCTTTTCTATTAGCGTATTTCTACTTCTTTGAGAGACGGTCGAAAAGACCGTCTCTACCATCCACTTTAGGAATCCGCCCTGACTTCCTTGAGAGACGGTCGAAAAGACCATCTCTACCATCTACTTTAGGGCTCTGCCCGCACTTTCAACTTTCAACTTTCAACTTTCAACTTTTCACTTTCTACTTTCGGAATGCTGACCGTCTGGAAGCGTTTTTGCCTCTGCTGCCAACGCTCACGGGCATACTGCTGCATATCAGTGAACTGATCGTTCTCGTCGGTAATCTCCAGTCCGAAGACCGTTTCGATTACATCTTCAAGCGTTAATATTCCCTGCATCGCACCATATTCATCAATAACGATGGAAATCTGCTCCTTATGCTCTATCAGCGCGTCCCATATATCGGGTATAGCGGTCTCCTCATTGAAGTAAGGCAGAGGACGCTTAATATCACCAAGACGAATATGGAACTTATCCTCTGCCAGCATCTCAAGCGCATCAGAACGAAGTACATAACCCGTGATAAACTCAGGAGAGTCAGCATATACGGGGATACGAGAGAAGTGATCATAGCGGTCTTCTTTATAAAAATCTTGCAGAGTCATCGTTTCCGGTGCCGTAGCACAAACGACGCGAGGTGTCATAATATCGTAAGCCTTAACATCGTCCAACTTAATGATATTCTGAATAATCTTATTCTCATCCTCATCAAACACTCCCTCTTCTTCTCCCACATTCGCCATTGCGCTCACTTCTTCTCTTGATACGGACGCCTCCTCGGCATCTTTCGGCGTTATCATCTGAGTTATCTTTTCCACACACCACACAACAGGGAACATAATAAAAATCAGCACCCTAAGAGTATTAGCAGTAAAAGCGGTGAGCGATCGCCAATAAGTAGAACCGATGGTCTTTGGGATAATCTCTGAAAAAACAAGAATAAGAATAGTTGTTATTGCCGATACCAAGCCAAACCACTTACTGCCGAAGATTAATGTTGCCTGTTGTCCTATGCCGGCAGCACCTATAGTGTTTGCTATCGTATTCAGCGACAGGATAGCAGCGAGCGGACGCTCACTCTCCTGCTTGTACTGCTTCAATCGCACAGCAGCCTTATCGCCCTCATCCTCCTTCATCTGCAAATACGAAAAAGTGGTCGAGAGAAGCGAAGACTCTAAGATAGAGCATAGAAAAGAAATAACTAATGCTGAAATTAAAAATATAAAAAGTAGTAACATAATCGTATAGTAGTTAGAGTGTCGGACGAAGTACGAAGGACTAATGTACGAGGTACGAAGGTATCACTCTCGATGTTTCAGTATAATTTTTGCAGCAGTCTCCGCGGCGTTTTGCTTTCCAAGCATATTTGCTATCTCTTCATAGCCTTGCAATTGCCTTTGTCTCGCGCTCTCGGTCTCGCCGGTCCCGAAAGGAGCGGAGGACTCTTTTTGAACGTTCTCAGACGAGCTCCGCTCCAAACGTCGGCATTTAATGCCGACATTATAAAGACGAGAG
This sequence comes from uncultured Bacteroidales bacterium, assembly GCA_937885465.1. Lineage (GTDB taxonomy): Bacteria > Bacteroidota > Bacteroidia > Bacteroidales > Paludibacteraceae > Colicola. Next base: position 58,218 of record CAKZZM010000154.1, on the reverse strand, counting down.
TTATGAACGTTCTCTGACATTCGCCACTGTCTTTCATCAGTTTGCAATAGTTTCCTCAGTTCATCTGCCGTTCGCTGAACCGTAAATCGGTAACCTATCAGTTCCGAGATTACCTCTCTCTGAAGCAGGATATTAGGCAGAGTAAAATACGGACTGCTGAACAACAACCTGCTAAATAATATAGCGTGAGGCACAGCGATATGATATACAGCCACCTGCGGACACCTTAGCAATGCACCCTCAAGCGTTGCCGTTCCCGAATTGATAATAGCAGCGTCCGCCTGCCTTAATATATCATGAGTACTGCCAAACACCACCCTCACCTTTGGTGCAGAGTCGCCAGACGTTCTCAGACGTTCTCCACTATTTGAGAGATGGTGTTTTCCACCGTATCTACCGCCAGACGTTCTCAGACGTTCTCCACTGTCTCTTGACGGAGCGGAGGGGTCCAACCCCCCGGATATTTTTAGTTGTTGCTCATATAATTCTCTGCTTTGCCCCTCAGCACCTGCCACAACAATATCATAACCGGGTGCTGCCAATTGTGCGGCTTCAACCATTTTTCGCAGACAATGTTCTATCTCACTTCGCCGAGAGCCCGGCAGAACAGCGATAATTCTCGAATTGCCGTTCGCTAAATCGCTTTCTTCCCCTGCCCTCTCCGCCTTTTTTTGAACGTTCTCAGACGTTCTCCACTCTGTACTCGTTACCTCCTCCACTGTAGGATTGCCTATATAAGTACATTTGTAACCATATCGCGAGTAAAAATCCGGTTCGAAAGGGAATATACCTAACACCTCGTCACACAGACGAGCAATCTTATGTACTCTCCAGCGCTTCCATGCCCATACTTTGGGCGGGATATAATAGACGATACGAGTAGCAGGCAGATGCTCACGGCAGAACTGCGCCATCCGCAGGTTAAACGAGGGATAATCAATCAATATCAGCACATCCGGCTTCTCTTTCAGCAGTGCTTCGCGGGCAATCTTGAAATTACGCCTCACCTTACTCAAATTGCTCAGCACGGCAAATATCCCCATAAAAGCCATCTCACGGTAGTCTTGATAGAGCACCGCTCCCTCGCGTCTCATCGCATCACCGCCTAATCCGACAAAGCGGATATCGCTTTGCAATACTTTCATTGCCTGCATCAGTCGGGCAGCATGCGTGTCGCCCGATGCCTCACCTGCTATAAGGAATACCGTCATATAGTAAACCAAATAGCAGCAATAATATACGGGAAGGCACCTATCAACACTCCCTTCGCCAAACGCCATAGGTCCATCTCATAAAAGAGAAAGAGCAGCGCCATATTAGGAAACACCGATAGCATCATCATTTTGCTCAGCACACTGTTGGCGGAGAAGTCAAATGCTTTCAATACACCCCACAGATTAAACCTCGATATATATACATAGCAGAACAGTGCCGGCAATAGCAAGCCAAGCACTATTCCTACTGAGTATTTATCTAATCGACGCATCAAATTATGTACAAAGGGACAATGTACAATGTACAAATGGACAATGTACAATGTACAAAGGACAAATTAGACCTGTTACTTTCTAATCAGGCAATGGCCCGTCATCTCCTGTGGCTGCTCAATACCAAGAATATGGCAGAGCGACGGTGCCACATCGGCAAGGATACCGTTCTCAACCTTTGCGTCCTTATTATCGCTTATATACACGAACGGCACAGGGTTGAGTGAGTGAGCAGTATTAGGCGTACCGTCATCGTTGATTGCATGATCGCAGTTACCATGGTCAGCAATGATAATCACCTCATAGCCGTTACGGCGCGCTGCCTCAACCGTCTCATTTACGCATATATCTATCGCCGTTATTGCCTGCTGAATGGAATTATACACGCCCGTATGTCCGACCATATCGCCATTGGCATAATTGAGAATGATGCAGTCATATTTCTGCGAGTTCAATGCGTCGCGCAAGGCTATCGTTACTTCAGGTGCAGACATCATCGGCTGCAGGTCGTATGTAGGTACCTTAGGTGAAGGTATAAGAATACGGTCCTCACCTTCGAATTCCGCTTCACGCCCTCCTGAGAAGAAGAAGGTAACATGTGCAAACTTCTCCGTTTCGGCAATGCGCAACTGTTTCATGCCCGCCTTTGAGACTATCTCACCTAAGGTATTGTTCACATTCTCTTTCGGGAAGAGGATATGCAGTCCCGTGAACGAAGAGTCGTAAGGCGTCATGCAACAATAGTGCAGATTCTTAATGGTATGCATTCCATGCTCCGGCATTTCCTGCTGCGTGAGGGCTATCGTTATCTCTTTGGCGCGGTCGTTGCGATAGTTAAAGAAGATTACCACATCCCCCTCCTCTATCGTTGCAAGCGGTTTACCACCACGCATACGTACTATCGGTTTAATAAACTCATCCGTCACTCCGCTGTCGTAACTTGCCTGCATGGCCTCATGCATATTCTCGAACTCAGCACCTTTGCCGCTCACAAGCAAATCATATCCTTCTTTGATTCGCTCCCAACGCTTATCGCGGTCCATAGCATAAAAACGACCGCAGATAGAAGCTATCTCACCTGCCGACCGAGCGCAATGAGCCTCAAGTTGGTCAATGAAACCTATGCCCGAACGGGGATCGGTATCCCTGCCATCCATGAAACAGTGGATAAAAGTCTTACCTTGCAGACCATATTCCTTGGCGATGTCGCAAAGAAAAAAGAGGTGCTCCAAAGAAGAGTGCACACCGCCATCAGATGTCAGACCCATGATATGCAGTTGCTTGCCGCTCTCTTTAGCATACGAATATGCAGCCTGTATCTCAGGGTTCTGCATTATACTGCCATCTTTGCAGGCACGATTAATCTTAACGAGGTCTTGATAAACAACGCGCCCCGCACCTATATTGAGGTGCCCGACCTCAGAATTACCCATCTGACCATCAGGCAGACCTACATTCTCGCCACTCGCCTGAAGTTGAGAATTAGGATAATCTGCAAGTAACTTATCCCAGTGAGGGGTAGAGGTCTGACTTATCGCATCGGCTTTGTCTTTGTGTCCGATTCCCCAGCCGTCGAGAATCATTAATAATGCTTTACTCATATATTTATTTTCTATTTACTGTAACTTTCGACTTCTTTGAGAGACGGTCGAAAAGACCGTCTCTACCATCCACTTTCCACCATTTCTCGCCTATCGTCTTTCTCTCTCAGAGCCTGACGCTTATCGTAGGTATGCTTGCCCTGACAAAGGGCAATCTCCAATTTGGCAAGTCCTTTCTCATTAATAAAAAGCGACAGCGGAATGATAGTCTTCCCCGTATCTTTTACTGCCTTTTCCAACTTCCTTAACTCTCTTTTGTTAAGAAGCAGTTTCCTGTTCCGCTTCGCCTCATGGTTATTATACGACCCGAAGGCATATTGCGCTATATGCATACCTCTCACCCATAACTCACTGCCTTCGAACGAACAGTAAGTGTCAGCAAGCGAAGCCTTGCTCTCGCGTATCGACTTAATCTCCGTACCGAATAGTTGGAGACCGGCAGTATAACGCTCAAGTACCTCATAGTCAAAAAAGGCACGCTTATTTCTAATATTTACTTTTGATGACGGAAGCATAGTGCTTACAACCGAAGGGGCAACTGTTATTTTCTGTTTTCGTGGAGAACGTCTGGGACGCGGACGGCTCGTCCGCGATAAAATAGTGGAGAACGTCTCCGAACGTTCCGGTAGTTGTAGTAGCGAGGCACTCCCATGCCTCGCATGAAGCATAGGAGAGCTTCACTACTAAACGTTTGCAAAATTACTGCTAAAAAACGATGTACGCAAGAAAATATTAACAATTTTCTTGCGTATTTCTTCTGAAATATATAACTTTGCAGCACTTAACCTTTATACATATAACTATGGAACCTACAACAATCATTATCATCGCAGGAGTGGCACTACTCATCCTGTTTATCTCACTGTGTTACGTTAAGACATCTCCTAACCAAGCCCTCGTCATCTCCGGCTGGCCTCGCAAGAACCCCAAGTTCCTCATCGGTACCGGCGGTATGCGTATTCCCGGCTTGCAAAAGGTGGATCGCCTTTATCTCGGTCAGTTGTCAGTGGATATTAAGACTGACTCGTCAGTTCCCACGTCAGACTTCATCAATGTTGATGTTGATGCCGTAGCGAAGGTGCGTATTGACCCTGCTCATATTGCTACCGCCGCTGCCAACTTCCTCGGTAAAAGTCGTCAGGAGATAGCATCTGAGATACGCGACTCACTGCAAGGTAATATGCGTGAGATTATAGGCACACAAGACCTGCGCTCACTTAACGTGGACCGCGACGGGTTCTCTAATCAGATACAAGAAAAGGCTGCTCCCGATATGGCCAAACTCGGTATTGAAATTCTCTCTTGTAACATACAATCCATCACCGACAATGAAGGTCTTATCCACGCACTCGGTGCCGACAACACTTGCAAGATCACCAAAGATGCCTCTATCAACAAGGCTAATGCAGAGCGTGATGTCGCCATTGCACGCGCAGAAGCGTCGAAGCAGGCTAACGATGCTCGTGTTGCCGCAGAAACGGAAATTGCTATCCGCAACACCGAACTTGCCATTAAGCAGGCTGACCTCAAGAAGCAGGCTGATACTCAATCAGCTATCGCTGATGCGGCCTACGAGATACAGCGTCAGGAGCAGGCAAAAGAGATTAACATAAAGACGGTAGAGGCAGAGGCTGCACGCTCTATCCGCCTGCAAGAGCGTCAGAAAGAGATTAACCGCCTCACTGTAGAAGCCGAGGTAGAAAAAGCCAAACAAGAGCAACTGCTTCGCGAACAGGAGATAGCGATACAAGAGAAGCGTCTTGACGCTGAGATTAACAAACAGGCCGATGCCGCTAAGTACCAGAAAGAGGTCAATGCCGCCGCTGAATTGGAGCAACGCAAACGCAAAGCGGAGGCAGAGCGTTATGAGGCAGAGCAACAGGCAGCCGCCATCAAGGCGCAAGCCGAAGCTGCACTCTTCCAGAAGCAACAAGAAGCAGCGGGTATCAAAGCCGTCGGCGAAGCAGAAGCCGCTGCTATAAAAGCTAAAGGTGAGGCAGAAGCCGCTGCTATGGATAAGAAAGCAGAAGCATATAAGAAGTACAACGGCGCTGCTATCGCAGAGATGATGGTTAAGATTCTGCCCGACATAGCCGCTAAAGTCGCCGAACCGCTTTCTTCCATAAACGACGTACATGTATATGGCACCACAGGCTCAGAAGCAGCAGGGATATCGGGTAATGTGCCGGTCGTGATGCGGCAAACCATGGAAGTGATTAAAGAAGCAACAGGCGTTGACATGGCAAGCATCATGCAGAATAACTCCCAAGTAATAGCCGGGGAAGCCAAGATAAAGAAGTGATAGGAGATAAACAAATCGAACTGCTCGCACCGGCTAAGAATGTAACCGTCGGCAAGGCTGCTATTGATGCCGGTGCAGATGCCGTTTATATAGGTGGCCCCGCCTTCGGCGCAAGAAAAGCAGCGGGGAACAGCATAGAGGACATAGCGGAGTTAGTCCGCTATGCCTCTTTTTGGGATGCAAGAGTATTAGTTACTCTCAACACTTTACTGCGCGAAGACGAGTATGGCGAGGCAGTGAGCATAGCGTATCAATGCAGAGAAGCGGGAGTATATGCCCTTATTGTTCAAGATATGCGCCTTGCTCAAACACTATTGCAAGCCGGTTTTCGCCTTCATGCTTCCACCCAATGCGACAACCGCACGGCAGAGAAGGTGCAGGCACTTGAGCAACTCGGCTTCAGCAGAGTGGTACTTGCACGAGAACTATCGTACCAACAGATGGCAGAGATACGCGCCGTCACCACCTGCGAATTAGAGGCGTTTGTACATGGTGCCTTATGCGTCTGCTATTCGGGCATATGCTACCTCAGCGAAGCAGTATGCGGCAGGTCAGCCAATAGAGGCGAATGTGCACAGATGTGCCGACTGCCATACGACATACTTGACAAAGACAAAAAAGTGATTGCCAAAGAGCAACATATACTCTCGCTCTACGACCTCGACCGCTCCGCCCATCTTAGAGAACTGCTTGATACAGGCGTTACAACACTTAAGATAGAGGGGCGTTTGAAAGATATCGATTATGTGAAAAATATCACCGCCTACTACAACTTACTGCTCAACGACATCGGGGTCAGCCGCACCTCACGCGGACGAGTAATACTCAACTTCACGCCCGACCCCGTCAAGACCTTCCACCGCGGCTCCACCGAATACTTCTCGCTTGAACGCCCCCACAACCTCGTCAATCGACAAACGCCCAAATCCACCGGCGAACTAATAGGCTATGCCCCACTACCACAAGGCTTGCTGCGCGGCAAAACAATGCACAACGGCGATGGCCTGACCTTCAACGGACAAGGCTGCTACTGGTCAGCAGTGGCGAACGTCTCTGAACGTTCGAGCGCAGTGGCGAACGTCTCTAAACGTTCGAGTGCAGTAGCGAACGTCTCTGAACGTTCAGACTTATTAGTGGAGAACGTCTCCGAACGTTCTCAGACGTTCTCCACAAGCAACGGTATGGGTAAGATAAAAGAGGGAACACCTGTTTACCGAAACTTCGATGCAGAATTCAACCGCACTCTGATGCAGAATAATGCTGCTGTGCGACTCCTGCCCGTCAGCATCATTTTCAGTGCTACAAACGCAGGTTTCGACATAACTATCAGAACGGCACACTCCCGCGTGGTGAACGTCTGGGGCGTGGACGGCTCGTCCGCGAAATGGGGCGTGGACGGCTCGTCCGCGACTTCTCACTTTGAATCATCGCACGAAGCGGCGGAAAATGCAGAACGGGCAGAGACCATAGTCAGACAGCAGTTAGCCAAACTCGGCGGGACACCGCTTATTGCTGATGAAATCATCATTCAATGGCAAACGCCCTATTTCCTTCGTACCTCCGTACTTAACGATTGGCGCCGGAAAGCAGTCGAAAAATTCATCACTGAGTACCAAGTGTCGAAATGCCATCCGCAAAGCCGCTCTGAGGCACAGCAAACATCGTCTTCTGTAGAGAGCACTTCCGAACGTGGTAGAGACGGTGTTTTTCACCGTCTCTCAACAGTGGAGAACGTCTCCGAACGTTCAGAGACGTTCTCCACTATTGAACGTTCTCAGACGTTCTCCACTCTCCACTCTCACCCCTCGCCATTGATGACCTGCAAATATTGCATTCTCTACGAGATGAACTGCTGCAAAAAAAAGAAGACCACAAGCAAACAAAAAACACCCGCTTATATACGGCATGCCGATACTCTCCTCCGCATTGAAACAGACTGCCAACGCTGCGAGATGACATTAGTGGAGAACGTCTGAAAACGTTCTCACTTAAATACGCAGGCTGCCCGATTCACATCGAGCAGCCTTCTAAAAAATAAAACACAATCATCAACTTAAACTTTATCAACCTAAAAAACAATAGTGGAGAACGTCTGGGACGCGGACGGCTCGTCCGCGATAAAATAGTGGAGAACGTCTCCGAACGTTCTAAGACGTTCTCCACTAACATTCTAATTAAACCTCTCTACCATCTAAGCTGTAGAGTCGGTTGTTCTTGCGAATATAGAGGTTTCCTTTATTAAACAACAACTTTATCCGAGCATTATCATCTTCTAATGCCTCCACTTCTTCAACCGCCGACGGCGGTGTCTTGACATACTTAAAGATAGGCGGGTCACCCGAATCTTCGTCAGAGGTAGTATAGAAAGTGGTGGAATCGAGCCAACACATCGCCTCACCCTGCCACTCGTAGGAGTAGCAACCTATCTGCTCAGGCTGGCGCATCAATGCATCGCTCACGCTCTCATCTGCTTCCCTTTGCCACAATAACACATACGAGTAACTGGCAATATTATTATTATGATTCTTGATAAGGATATACCTGCCATCAGGTGAGATATCCGCAGCCGTCACTAAATGGAAACCATGCATCCCGTCACTCCCGAGATCGGACTTTAACCCTAAATCACAAATATATGTCAATGTCTGTTCCTCTTCACCGTAATCATGACTCATCGGCAGACTAAACACCTGACACACATCGTAATATACCTTTGTTATGACATAAAGCATTTGCTCACGATTATCATACATCAAAGCTTCCGCATTATGCTTCTTGCCATCGGGATAGGCAAAATGAATATACGAGGCATCCACTATATACGTCTGTGAAGAAGTCACCTCCGGTTCTTCGAAATAGATAATATAGTAATTTCCGGTTGTCTCATTATTATCGCCAAAGGCACCCACAAAGAGATAGTTTACTCCCTCATATACGCCTCCGCACATATCTTCCCAATCCCACCTGTCAGGCAGACCGCGAAACAGCAGTTTCATATAGCGCGTCTTCCCTTTTTCGTCTGTTGCTATGACATTACGATAGTCATCGCTCTCCATCCATATATACCCGGGCGTCAGGCGAGAGCATGCAATACCTGACACCTCGCTTATCGTGGCAGATGTTTTCAACGTGCCGCACTGACTCTTCTTAAAATCCGTGTTCTTCGGCAGCGTATCACCATTAAAGATAAGCGGTGGAGCAGCAGATATAGTGGAGAACGTCTCCGAACGTTCTAAAGCAGATATAGTGCTAAGCACCACTGAACAAAGCACTAAAAGTAATATTTTTACTCGATACATAAAATTAAGTACGAAGTGACCGCTTGTGCTATGTACGAAGTACCGCTTACGCTAAGTAGGTACTTTGGTTTACATTTGCCCGCCGAGGACATTAAATGTTTTACCATCGCGGACGAACATCCAGGTACCGTCACGTAAAACCTTTGTTACTTTACCCGGAGCCGGAACGTTATCTATAGCCGTATCATCATCACCAGGAACAGTCAGCTTTACATTGCGGAGACTAAAAGTGCTTGTTGTAGCGGCACTCGGGTTGGCGATAAAACCAAGAGCGATGAACGGTTTTTCGCCTAAAGCGTATTCCGATGCATCCCAAAGCAGCCGGGTCGGCACATATTCAGTCTTGCTAAACCAATCGGCATGCGACATGCTGAAATCGTCCGCATCATCGTACCAACGTGCGCCATCTTCTGCACGCAGATAAACGACAAAACTTGTCCATGCTTCAGTCTCTCCCATATATTCAAAGTCAACGGAAGTAACATCAAGGTTATCAAGGGCAATCTCTACGCCTGCCCATTCCCAACTGCCTGTCGTATATGCTACGGAGAGAACGCCATCTGCGTACGTCGGAGTGGCAGAACAGTTGGTGTATGCCATTTCTGTTGCTTCACTCAGGTCAACATTAATCACTTTTGCATTAACAGCAACGGCTGCAAGCACAGCAGCAAAAAGTAAAATTTTTTTCATAATGATTATAATTTATGAGTTAATATTAAGTCTGAACGTTCGGAGACGTTCTCCACTCCGGATGTCGGCATTCAATGCCGACTTTATAAAGACGAGAAATATGAACGCTCGGAGGCGTTTTCCACTATTTTGTATAATTACTTATTTCGACAACGCATACATTGCAAACGCAGCGCAGCATATACCTGCAATCTGAAGCGGATTAGGTATCACTTGCAGTATGATGAGCGAGAGCAATACCGTTACCATCGGCGATAGTCCTTCCATCGGCGAAACGACAACAGCCTTCCCATAACGATATGCATACACAAGCGTCAGTGCACCTATCGAATTGAGTATCTGTATTCCGAACGAAGCCCAACATTGCGATATTGCGTTCTCCGTCTGCATGAATGTAGCGGCATCATTGTTCATATAATACGCTACAGGTATCAAAATCACTGCCGTCAGAGTCATCCAGCAGAATATCGATTCGGCATCCATGGAGTTGTTGGCAAATTTCATAAAGAAGCCTTGTACGCCCCATGCGATTAGCACTACTATAGCCAAGACTATCCACAGCCAACCGCTAACGGGGCTGTTCTCTTGTCCCGTCTCAAGCGAGAGCAGAAGAATAGCAACAAGTGCAACCACTATTCCTGCTATCTGCCAGCGCGTAGCCTTCTCTTTGAGAAAAATCGCTGCGAGAGTTATCACTATGACGGGCGACATCGAGATGAAAGGATAGATGATATATGAGGGACCCAACGTCAGTGCCTTGAATAGCACTAACTGTCCGCCGGCACCAAGCAGACCAACGGTGCAACCGAGAAGAGCGGACTTCTTGTCGTGAAGGAACTTACCCTTGTTGATAATCAGCGCAACAATAGCGCACGGTATCATCGACAATGCCCAAACGATATAGACTATCGTATCAGGTATGCCATGCTGAATCTGATAACCTGAGAATGCTCCCCATACACCCCATGTCACTACCGTGATGAGGATAAACAAGAGCCAAAGACGATTTTTCATATCTTGATAATTTTTAAGTTATTTCACTTAGTCATTTGGTTAGTCCTTATTCTACCATAATCGTGGTCAGGTAGTTGTAGCCGGTGGTTTCTTCCCAGCAGTCCGTGTTAGCGAGACGGATACTATAGCGAGGATTGGTATGTAGCGTAGGTTGAGGATCGGGCAGATTGAGGTATAGTTTGTACGCGCCTGCTTTCTTTGGCACAAACGAAGCCTCTATCGTTTGCATCTCATCGGTGAACCAGAAGCGTGGATCGCTGTCAGGCACAACGCGATATACGTCCTTTGCATCGGCAGTGTTGATAAGCAGGAACTCGATGTCACGTGGGTTCTTCGGAGCAGAGTAGCCAACATTCACCACCGATAATTTCACAGCCAAGACTTCACCTGCCTTGGGATTTTTGGTATAGGCAATATCTCGCCCTTCAAAGCGGTATCCCAATTGACGGCGTATATCTTCCAAACAGCCTCCGCTTTGCCAACGAGCAATAACCGTTTTGTGGTAACTTATATTCAAATAGGACATGTGCATAGCCAACATTTGGGCTAAGGTATTTTCGCAGCCGGCATAACTTCCCGGCTTATTAGATTCACCGCCGTATATAGTGTATTTTGACTCCGCCTCCCAATACTGTCGGTCAGTCGGGCTCTTGAATGTACCCATATCCGAACTATTTGCCATAAAGGCATCGTCATGACCGGCCAAACGAGACTTCGGTGTTCCGGAGTATGCCTCGGCACGAGTAATAGTGTCTGCTAATGACCAACCATAGCAATTCATTTTGAAGGCGGGAGTGCGCACACAAATCTGACGTTCTTTGGGCAGCGCATCCAACAAAGCATCAAGCACGCGCTTGTAGTCGGCATAATCTTCTGCATCTTTGGGATTGGATTTGAAGTTCGTCGTGTAATACCATTCTCCCCACACTCCTACAAATCCTGCTTCCATAGCGTAGATAACGTCAACGTACTCCTGCAAAATAGGTTTAAGCTGCTCAATGTGTTGCAATATGACATCAACAGGTGCTTCACGCGGATCTTCATAGTTCTTCGCATAACTATCCTTGGTATATTCGTCTGTATCGGTATATGCGAAGCGAAGTACACATTTGCAGCCGCCGTCACGCAGTGCCTGCATATTCGCCCGAACTCCATCGAGATAGGCTTCTGAGAGAGGACAATCACGATAATATTTCAGGTAGTAATTGGTTAATATAAGTGAATAACCTGTATTATAAATAGTCTTTACCGTTGATACATCCATCGCCGGCAACGGGATAGTGCCCTGAAACTCTTTAAACACATGAAATCCCCGTTCGGGATTACAAAAATTCTCATCACTAACGGTTAGGTTGTCATGATGCATGGCATGATCCGAAGTTTCCGGATTATTAGGATTACAAGCCCAAAATGAGCACGATAGTAATATTATGAGAAAATTATTAATCCGATTGCGCATAATACATTGCTAAATGAGTTAAAACGAAGTATGATGTACCGCTTACGCTATGTACCGCTATCGCTATTTAAATACGATTTAAATACAATTTAAATACAATTTAAATACAATTTAAGTAGCGTAAGCGCTTCGTAAATTAAATAGATCCGGAAACCGCTCGGAGTGAGCGGTTTCCGAATGAAAATAAGATTAGAGTTTCGGAACCTCAATCAGCGGTTGCTGTGTTTCTATGCCGGCCTCTACAATAATTTCAGGAAGAATACCTTCCAGCTCCCAACCCGGATTAGAGATATTTACACCCATCTTCAACATATCAGTCGGAATAACCGGCAACATACCAATTAAGATCTTACCCTCAACGGCGGTGTGACCATTCTCAAGTTGTACACCTTTGCAGGATGTAGTAGATCCTACTACGCCTGCATCAACCCACAACCAATCATCAACCAACGCCTGGTCTTCCGGCCAGATATGAACGGTTGTTCCCTCAAATTGGTCAAGCCATCTGCCTTCAAGACAGATGTCAGCAGCTGCATCTTCCCAATACCAACTGGTGTTACCTCCTGTTGTCTCGTCTCCGCAATTCAGGTAGAACTGCACTTGCTCTGCATAGTGTCCTTGAACAGTCTCTACAGCGATAACCTCGGTCCAGTCATCGTTATATTTCTTTACTTCGAATTCGTCTTCTCCACCATTGAACTCAATGTAGAAATAGATAAACTCGTCATCACGTGCAAACTTGGCAACATAAAGATGCTCGTACTTTGAATTCTCATCAGCTTTACATGTTGCTAATTTGTCGTTGTCCCAGTCCGCAAACTTGCCATCAATTTTGATAGCACGGCGGGCAATGCTGATTTCTTCAGAATAGGTGTGTGAACCGCCGGCATTTGTTGCTGTAAGTTTTACGAGATAGTCTCCGTAATCAGCGTAAGTGTGCGTTGGTTCTTTCTCTGTAGATGTTTTACCATCGCCGAAATCCCACACATAAGAATCAGCATCTTTTGATACGTTCTGGAACGTTACAGTCAGCTCATCTACGGAATAGCCGAAACGAGCTTTTGGTGCGTCAACGTTGGATTTGCAGGACGCAGCAAGGATTGCAACCATAGCAATAACACTTGCAAAAATTAAACTTTTCTTCATAATAACGATAAATTAATTGGTTAATACAAAAAGGTTAATTACCATATTTGTTCTTTATTGTATTCTCTAATGCAAGCCTGACAGATTAGTATCCCGGGTTCTGCTGTATTCCGCTAACAGACCACTCACCATAGGGAATAGGATATTGAATCTTTGGATCATCGTATTTAACAATCTCCCACGGATGTACTCCGCCGAATTGGCGATCCATGTTGCGTTTGTTGCGATATACATCGAACATTCGGTGTCCCTCAAACGCCAACTCCATGCGCCGTTCGTCAAGCACGACATCCAAAACAGACGTGTAGCCATGCATCTTGCCGGCAGCAAACTCTCCTTCTGCGGGAATACCGGCACGCCTACGTATAGCATTAACGTCTGCAAGGGCGGCATCATCATTACCCAGTTTAGCGTTAGCCTCAGCACGATTAAGCACAACCTCACCCCAACGCAGGAATACCGGCGAGGATAATTGCGGCTTGCCGTCCTGATAGCCGAATTTGGTTACAAAATAGTTTGGAAACGTATTGCGCTGCGTCATCGTCTTTGTCAGACGCGCACTACATTTCTTACCTTCATACGTTACGTAATGCGCAGTGTATTCACCATTTACCAATTCATCATTGATGCGGTACTTGTTGCCGTCAATCTCGCAGTAGTTACCCTCGCTATCTGCTTTTACATCAGCCCATAAGTCAACACTTGATCCTGTAGCATCAGGTATCGAAAAATATACCATATTCTTGCTACCTGCATATTGCGGTTTAATATAACTTAAACGTATATCGTCCGGATAACGTTCATAAAGATTAAGTAGAGGATCACTCGCATACACCTCTCCCCATCCTTTACCATTCGGGTCGTTGTTGTACATGCTGCCGATGCTTGCTTGACCGCGGTCTTCAAGAGTTGTGTGCGCTACGCAGAAGAGGGTCTCCTTGCTCTTCAGCGCATTGGCAAAATAAGTGGCGTAGTCAGGATCAAGATTAGCAATAGGGTCGCCCATCTCGGCAATTACGTCAATCACCTTTTGGTTTTCCTCCATGTAGAGATATACTCGACTAAGCAGCCCCAACGCAGCGTTCTTGGAAGCATAGCCTGCATTGCCACGAGATTTGTTCATCAGACTTGCAGCCTTCTGCAAATCTTTTACAACCTGGTCATATACCTCGCCAACAGTAGCACGATGAGTCTCTTCGGTATTTGTGCTTGTACGAAGCACTATGCCAAGATTATCACGACCATGGCTATATGGCTTAGAGAAGATTGTGGCTAATTGGAAGTGACACATAGCGCGTAGGAAATATGCCTCACCAAGTAGTTGGTCACACTCTTGGGATTTCCCCTCTGCATAGCTTTCAATGATAGTATTAGCCGTAAAGATTACTTTGTATCCTACCCACCAAAAGAGGCCGACATTCTTCAAATTGTCTGTCATAGTATAGCATGTTGCCTGGAACAAAGGGTCTGTTGTACGTCCTGATAAGCAGGTATTGTCCGCAGGAAACTCTGCCATCTGCATATAATGACGAACATAAGTATTACTTGATGCATACTCAATGTACGCATATTCCTCCTTGAGCATCGCGTAACAACCGTCAATCACATATTGTGCTCCGGATTCGTCTGCTAAAAAACCACTCGAATTTAACTCGTCAGTAGGGAAGTATTCGAGATCGCAACTCTGGAAACCAAGCATAATAGCAAATGCCACGGTTAAATATAGTGGAGAACGTCTGAGAACGTTCAGACTTAGTGGAGAACGTCTGAGAACGTTCAGACTTTTGTCGGCATTATATGCCGACTTTATAAAGACGGATATAAGTTTCGTTTTCATAATGATCAATCTTTAACTCATTAATTCAGTAATTTATGCAATACGTAATTCGTTAGAACTCTATTTCTATACCTCCAACGATGTTACGAGCCACCGGATATTGATCAGAATACATACCCGCCAGTGAATATTCCGATGTTCTGATGCTAACTTCCGGATCCATACCCGAAAACTTTGTAGCGGTGGCTAAATTGTCGGCGGATATATATACGCGGCACTTGCTCATAATCTTCTTCGGAATCAAAGTAGCAGCTAAATCATAACTCAAGGTAATGTTCTTCAGACGGAAATAACTGCCATCCTCCAAATAACGTGATGACACATCGTTTGAGCTCTTGTTACCATTCAGAACAGCTTTGGGATGAGTAGCGACATCACCCGATGCTTCCCAACGCTTCCAACCGAGTTTAGAATCTTGGATTGAATACTGACCATAACCTAAATAGGCACCATCTGCATCAAGAGCTTGGCGGTTATAGTTATATACCTTATTACCATAGGTGAAATTGGTATTGATACTCAGGCTGAGACCTTTCCAACTAACCTGTGTATTCAAACCACCTTGGAAGAGTGGCGTTGCTTTGCCTACCACCTGCTCGGTTGCGAGTTTATAGTTGTTTGTTGTGGTCTTTGTTCCATCCGCATTAACAATATACCACAAGGGGTCACCATTTTCGGGATCCACACCTGCCCACTCTTTCAAGTACCATGAGAATATATCTTGCCCTTCTTTGACCTGCTGGTTAACAGCATTGGCACTCTGAAGGAATGGGACGTGATCCGGAGTATAAGTAACTCTGTTGCGGTTAAAGCCGATATTGAAGCCTACGTCCCAGCGAACATCACTCACCTTAAGGACTTCGGCATCAATACGATATTCAACACCTTGATTGCGAACGGTACCTGCATTCTTGGTTACCTCAAAGAAACCCGTGGAGGGAGCAACAGGAACGTTCAGTAGCAGGCCTGTATTATCCGTATTGTATAAATCCAACGACATATCGATGCGGCCAATAAAAGTTAAATCAATACCTACCGCTGCCATATTGGCTGTTTCCCAGTGAAGTAACGGGTTACTCAATCGACTTACAATTGCCGTTGTTGTGTTCTGATACTTACTCTTGAGAGCATACGTAGAAAGATACCTGTAAGCCGGGATATTATTATTACCCGTTATACCATAGGAAGCGCGGAGCTTAAGGAAACTGACAACTTTCTGATCCTTCATAAAGTTCTCGTTGCTGATTAGCCAACTTGCGGCTACAGAGGGGAAATATCCTACGCGATGTTCAGGAGCGAAGATTGAACTTGCTTCAGCACGGAACGTGGCATTGATAAAATAGCGTTTTCCGTAATCGTAACCTGCTTGAATAAATGTTGCCCAGCCCGCTCCGGGGACTGTATAACCTGATACTTCTTGAGGTACGGTAGCGTTGAGCGCACTCACGCCATTTGGCATACCTGTACCGGATGCTGTGGTATATTCACTCTTCCATAATCCATACTCAAATCCAACCATACCGTTTACGGAATGTGCTCCCCACTGATAAGAGGCCTTCAGTATGTCAGTCGTTCCAAAAGAATTAGATTGGTCGTATGATTCCTCCATGAAACCGTTATTATAGGTTGAGTTGAAACTGCGAGGATCAACATAAGAAGTCCATTTGCCGTTACTATGCGAGAATCGGTTGGTGGATTGGAGCGTCAGCCAGTCGGTTATATGAAAATTGAGTTGCAAGTCAGCCCCCATAGAGAGGCCTGTGCCGCGACTAAAGTCATATTGGGTGTTATGCAACGCATTCCACTTGTCCTGCGAGTACCAAGTACTCCCATCCGGGCGTTTGGCAGAAGATATATATACGAGATTTCCATCCTCATCATACGGATTATCCCACGGCAGTTTGGTATATGCGTCATTCATCATAATCCACGACGCCTCACTTTCCGACTTGGATTTGTCAAAATATGTACTCAGGCGCATATCCAACCACTTGAACAACTCAGCATTCAAATTTACACGTCCTGAGAACTTCTCGTAACCTGTGTTGATAAATGTACCATCCTGTTTGTAGTAGTCAAACGATGCGTAATAGCCTAACTTCTGACCGCCACCGGCTACGGACACATAGTAGTCCTGCGTCATGCCGTTCTTGAAGAAATAATCTTTCCAATCGTGATCTTCTTCTAACAAAGTAATCGGTCGCAGGTTATTAAACGTGGCCCCTTTTATGCCTTTGTCGTTATACATGACTTTTTGGTAGTCGTACAACTCTTCAGATTTCATCATCCTGTAGTTTCCAAACAATGGTTGCGTACCGCCAACAGTAATCCGCGCATTGACGCGTGCCTTCTCCTGACGCTTGCCCTGCTTGGTTGTCACAACGATTACGCCACCGGCAGCCGCAGCACCATAGATGCCTGTGGCACCTGCATCTTTCAATATTGAGATTGTTTCCACATCGTTGGGGTTGAAGTTGCCGCCCATCACTCCGTCAACTACATATACGGGGTCACTCGCTGCTGTGATAGAACCTGTACCACGGATGCGTATCTCAGCTCCGGCACCCGGTTGACCGGTCGAGTTACTTACCTGTACACCGGCGACCTTGCCCTGCAACATATTGCCCACATCGCTGGTCGTTACGTCCGTCAGCGCGTCAGCACTCACCGTTACAACTGCAGAACTTAACTCGGCACGCTTTACAGCAGAGTAGCCTAAAGAGACAACCTCTTGCAGTTGCTGTGCATCGCTCTCCATAATGACATGCATACTCGATACGGCACGTACTTCTATGGTCTTGTAGCCGATGTATGAGAATTGCAACACCGCCTTGTCGGGAACAATTATTTCAAAGTTTCCGTCGAAGTCGGTCACTGTACCTTGTGTCGTACCCTGCACGAGAATACTCACGCCAATCAGTGGCTCGGAGCCATCGGCATCGATAACCCGGCCTTTCACGTTGATGTCAGCAAATGCTGATACAGCAAGCATCAGGCTCAATAGGATTGGTAGTAATCGTTTCATGTGATTAAATATTTGGTTAAACTATTTACAATGTACAAAGTGACAATGTACAATGTACAAAGTGACAATGTACGATGTACGAAGGTGCAACGTTCGGAGACGTTCACCACTTTTCTACTACTTTCAGCAGATAACTCCGCTCGAAGTTCACCTCTATCTTCGGATTGCTGCCGTCCACCTCGAACTCACGCGGTTCATCGGCTGCATACTCTGTGGCAGTATAAGTCTTGCCTGCCTCTATTCCGCGTAACTCTATTATACCGCTGAAGGGTTGATCATCGGTATAGAACGCATAGTACATCGCCTCCCCTGCGCTTTCGACTTTCGACTTTAGGGCTCTGCCCGGACTTTCAACTCTTATCACATGCGCCTCAGGATAGTCGAAACCCCACGTATAGAGGTTCATGTATTCGCCTCGGGCAAGGTTATTTTCCTTGTAAATCTTCATCCACTTGCGGAGCAGTTGTTCTTTCTCCGGCGTGAGCAGGAACGGACCTTCGTTCCAGTCGGGGTTGTCCTTCGGCCACGTGAACTTCGTTCCGATAACCGAACCCGTACCTATCTGCGAAGCAAAATCATTGCCGCCATCCGTCAGTTCCACATGGTCGCCGTAGTATGCCAGATCCGGTGCCATAGCTGCGTAAGCCTTGCGTTTCATTCGCACCTGACGCGAACTCATCGGGTCGGATGCCACGGCTTGGTTGATCTGCGGCAGCAGCCAATAGTTCACTGCGCAGCCGCAGGGACAAACCTGAATAACAGCATCTGGCTTCATGGCACGAGTCTGCTCGTATATCTTACCAAAGTATGTCGGCATCTGCTCGGGCGCCTCCCAAGGGTCATTCAGCCCTGACGTCTCGTTATAGTCGGGCAGACAGCAGTTCAGATGCTGACCATCAATCTTCAAGCCATCGAATCCCCAACGGTCGATAAACATCTTCAGCAGGTCAGTCGTATAGGCATCTACACCCGGATTAACAGGCGACAGATACCAGCTGTCCCACCACGTGATATACTCGTGTGCCCATTCCTCGGTCTTGAGCAGATATTCGGGATGCTCTTTCACCAACTTCGTATCCGGGTCAGCCGCCAATGGTGCCCACCATAGTTTGGCTTTCATACCGCGCCTGTGAACCTCGTCCGTTATATGACGCATATCTTTGTCACCGCCAGGGAAATACTCGTTCGTATTCCAGTCGCCCTCCGCAATCTGGTAGCCATCGTCTATATCCACCCAAGTGAAACCTAATTCGGCAACCTTGTCCAACGTACCCAATACCATATCCATTTTGAACGGACGCCCATATCCCCACGCACACCAAACGGGTTCAAACGCTTCCGGCTCAGATGGCCTCATCACCACCCCTTCGTTCGCCTGCATATACTCCGAGAACGTACGCAGGGCGGTAAAGTAATCACCCGTATGCTTGTAGCGGAACGCCTTATAGCAACGCAACGTGTCACCAGTTGCCAGTTCTACCGATTCCGGCAGATCATAACGGAGTGCCATCGTCACTTTGTTATCATAGCGCTTCCACTCCACGGGCATTGAAATCATCCGCAGCACCGGCTCAAACAACCCGATAGCCTCACCGCCGTCACGCTGCCACAGGTCAACCACAGGTATGCCACCACCGTAGTCGGAGTTGTTCATGCCAAGGTAGTTCTGCTTGCTGAATCCCTGCGTAACGGGCAGCACCCAGTCCATACGTGCCGCCGTGCTGCTCGGCTGTAGCGACCATACAACTGTATCTTTCGGCTCAATTTCTGTGCGGCATAGCTCGTAGGCTCTGACCATCACAGGCTTGCCTATATTGATGAACTGCGTCTGGATCACCTGCAATCCCGGCACGCCGTCAACATTCCGTACCGTCTGCTGCTTTACCACATGCAAGCCCTTCTGCTGATACGGGAACGCCTGCATATCCGCTTCCGCGCAGATCAGCCGTTCGGTGTCGAACGCTCGGAGGCGTTCACCACTATCCGCCTTCGGCTGACACGCAGTCAGACTTAAGACCGCAACAGTTAAAGATAATAGATAAAAGACTTTTTTCATAATCGGCTTTCAACTTTCCGGCATAATGGACAACGCTTTGGTTGGCGGGAGGGACAGCCGAATAATATTCGGCATAATGGACAACGCTTTGGTAGGGCGGGACTCTTTAGGGCTCTGCCCGCTCTTTATGGCTCTGCCCGCTCTTTCCACTTTTTTCACTTGTATTCCTTCAGTATCCTCTCTGCATTATCGTGGTATATCTTCTTCAGCACCTCGTCCGGCAGGTTAAATCCGCTCAACGCCCAGTGGTAGTTATACTCCGGAACATAGAAATGTTCGTCGTTTGTTTCAAGAACGCGGAAGATATTCTGATACATCGATTCGTCCATACCATTATCTGTACCAAAGAGAACGCGGTCTTGATACTTAATCAGAAACTCCCGAGTAGCACGCGGTGTATGCGCTGATTCTGCCACACGGGCCGCTATATCCACATACATATTAGGATACTTATCCAGCATCGCACCTAAGCGAGGCAAATCATCATTCATATTCAGATAATGGCAGGCGATGAAGAGAGTATTCGGATTATCACGAACCGCATTCTCGAAAGTGTTGACAAGTCCGTAGTATCCCATGCAGTTAGTCGTATCCACATGCCAAACGGCGGCATTGGGCAGACCATCGTTAGTCTCATCCATTGGCAGATACATCCATATAGGCTCACCAATGTGAATGCTAACCGGCATTTTTAGTTCAGCACATTTGTCAAGCAGCGGTTTTACTCGCGGGTCATCGATATGAATACCCTTACCCTCTACCGGACGGGCATACAGGTCGCCCTCGCCCTTGTCGCCCAACTCACCTACACCTACGGCACCCATATCATGATAACGCTCCAACGTCTTCAGCGAGTTAGCCAGACCTTCCGGCGTATCAATATCCGTATAATCAAAGCAGCACCACAGACGGAAGCGGTCCTTGTACGGAGCGTATGCCTCCACCACCTCCTCAAACGGACGACCAATCCACGAGCAGTGCATGATGGCGGTATGCTCAACGCCGACCTCGTCCATCACCTTGACCCAGTTCTCTAAATCACCCGCCTTCTCAACATAATCATGCGAGTGCATATCAATGATGGGAAACTTTGCTCGCTCTACCTTTGTCTGAGATATATTATTCACCACAACAGGGAAATAATTTCTCACAAGCACCCTGTCAGAAGGCGCGGACATCTCCCCATTTTCGCCGGATAAGGCAGACGCTCTCTCAGAAGCAGACTTCACGCCACACGACACCAAACCTACGCTGATACCTAAGAAGAAAAGAACGAACGACTTTTTCATAAAAACATAATTTTTCGGATGCAAAATTAATAAATTCAAACTTAATAAAGACTTCGATATAGTATGCTATATAGCATAAATTACTACATTCTCGGGCTAACATATTTATATTAAACGTATTAACAGCATGAGGTGCGATTGTGATACATTTCGTAACGTTTCGAAAAAAATATGCGAAACTTTTTCACTTTCGCATTCGGAAAATTATTTATAATTTTGTAGGAAACTTAACCGACAGATTACTATGAACGCATCATCGGCAAAAGAACGCAGGGCACTTATCCTGCGGCAGTTAGAGAAAAAAGAAGAGGTTCTGGTAACAGAACTGAGTCGCGAAACAGGCATATCAGAGGTTACCATTCGTAAGGACCTCACAATATTGCAAAGTCGCAACCTTCTCATTCGAACACGAGGAGGCGCGATGCGCCGACCGATAGAAAACCCGAATGAGGACACTTCTATCGGAAAGAAAAAGTTATTTAACTTTAAGGAAAAAGAGAGGATAGGGGAAGAAGCGACAAAGATGATCAACGAGGGTGATTTCATCATGCTCGACTCAGGCACCACCACACTTGAGATAGCACGACACTTAGACAATTTCTATAACCTGCATATCATTACCAACGCTATGAACATCGCCACCGAGCTGATGCGATATAAGCGTTTCGATGTTATTCTCATAGGCGGCAATGTGCGTGTCAACAGTCATTCCACCGTCGGTCCGCTCGCCATATCCGTACTGCGGAACTTCAGCGGATACAAGTTATTTTTGGGAGTAGATTCGTTCTCGTTAGAAAACGGCGTTTCTACCCCTTCGTTAGAAGAAGCCCTACTCAACCAACAGATGATACAACAGGCTGCGAAGGTAATCGCCGTGTTCGACTCATCGAAATTCAACAAACGCAGTTTCGTCCATATAGCAAACGCCTCTGAGATACATTGCATCATCACCGACCGAGCCATACCAACCGGTCTGCCCTCGCGCCTCAAAGCAGCCGGCATTGAGCTGAAAATGGTATAACACTTAAAGTCGGCATTAAATGCCGACTTTATAAAGACGAGAGATATACACTTTAGTCGGCATTAAATGCCGACTTTATAAAGACGAGAGGTAAGTGCAGTGGATAACGTCTCCGAACGTTCAGATGTCAAAAGTCTGAACGCTCGGAGGCGTTCTCCACTAAGTCTGAACGCTCGGAGGCGTTCTCTACTTACAGATATTCCTTATACTCCTCGTATGGCACTACCACTTGCACATGGTCTTCGCCCTCGGAGGTGACAAGCTGATATTTCAGATCCATCTTGTCAATTCCTGCCATTGACCACAGATAGTTGCTCAGGCCTTCGGCGTTTTCAATGATAAAGTTTTTGAAATAGGATTCCGTTATAAACAGTTTCAAAATATAACTCTTCATCTCGGGTAAGGCAACCGTGTATATGAGTGCATTATTTTCAAAATCAACGGTAACATTGTTGAGAAAGCAGTCGCCCAAATACTCAATAGGCAGTTCGCTATTCACCTCCGTCAGCAGTTCCTCCCATGCAGCCTTCTCACAGCGGAAGGTATCAGCCTGCTCCTTTGCCCACTCGTATTCAGAAGGCGTTACAACAATATCATAAACCGTCATATCTTTTCTGTCTTTGAAATGGTAACATACATCGTAACCACTACCGAAAAATAGATCAGTAATACCTATTATATCTTCATCCGTTTCTGTGGCATATCCTTCCAAAACCTCTTGCTTGTGGTAGATGCAGTGCTTGCTTATATAACCGGCATCTAAATCGTCAAGGCCAACGTTTGGAAATTGGTAATTATACATCACTGTTTTCCCTTCCAGAGTAACCTTCTCAATTCTTATACCATCAGACATAGTAGGAAACTCTGTATTCATTTCAGCAATAGTTTGCTTAATAAGATATTCGTTGCTTACGAGAAGACTGCTCTTCGGATCTTTAACCATCTTATCCAATTCCACGTGTAAAACAATACATGAAACAACATAAACAACGAGAAGTATTATCTCTACAGGTTTTGTTTTGCGAATCTCAACCGGTATGACCTCTTTTACCTGCTTAGACAGCATTAGATACAAGAACCATATTAATGCCCATAAGAACGGACGAACAACATTTTTGATTTCTAAACTAATATTTCCAAACGCTGACAGCGCGATTTGCGCCAGACCGTCAATTGCAATAATAGCGATATAGACGAATGCAAGTGAAACGGCATTCTCTTTGCGCTTGTAGAAGGCAACGATAGTCATCACCGCCGTCACGACAAGAGCACCTAAATAACCGCAATAAATAAGTGCTGACACCGGAGTAACCCCTATCTTGCTTATTGCTAAGATAGTGATAACACAACTCATAAAGGCACCAAAGCCGACACCTACCCATAAGAAAAACGCCAACCAACCATTAATCTTTCGTGGGGGTTGAGAATCGTTTTGTAATAAGTCCGAACGCTCGGAGGCGTTCTCCACTAAGTCAGAACGCTCGGAGACGTTCTCCACTAATGTTTCTTGTTCCATAGTAGTTATTAATTAGAAGTGAAAAGTTACTGAAAGTGACCAAGTGACGAAGTACCAAGTGACGAAGTACTAAGTGACTTAAATCGTACATCTCAAAGTTACTATCTTATTTTCAATTACGCAATATATTGTTGCAAAAAATACAACAAAAATATACGAGTGGAGAACGTCTCCAAATGTTCAGACTTTTGACATCTGAATGTTCGGAGACGTTCTCCACTATTGAGAGACACCCTCCCTGGATGTCTCTACGAACGTTCGGAGACGTTCTCCACTAAGTCTGCTTATTGCAGTTGCCCTTGTGCGTTGAAGATCTTACCACCACGAATAATCAGCAACTGACCGTCAATCACCACTTTCTGTGCCTTAACAGCTGCACCTGCGTTGTCGATGGCTGTTGGCAGAACAATTATTTCCTCAATGAGTTCAGCCTCTGCGCTTGTTGTAGGAACGGAAGGATCGTAAGTGAACGTAACATTGTAGCGACCGGCTGTGGTGATCTCAAGTACAGAGTTACTTTCTGCCTCGCCGTTGTTCAATATATGATCAATTACCACTTTATACTCGTAGTTGCCAACTACCAGTTCAACATCTGATAGCACGAGCTGATATGTGCCATCGTCCTGCTTAACCATCTCATTGCCTTCCGCCTCATTCCAATTCGTGCCAAGCAATGCCTCACTACCGGCTACTGAATAGATATGTTCAGGCTCGGGAGTCTCACTTACCGGACGAACAACGGTCAGGCTGAGTACGAACATATTGGTGTTACCATAACGACCTACTAATATCGAATCTTGCTCCGCTGACAGAACGAAGTTTTCAATAACAGGCTCATCTGAACTCATTTTTCCATTTACTACAGTATCGCTACGGAAGAGACGGGTACTACCGTCCGCTGCATAGATATCAACTTGAGCATATTTCGAGCCATCGGTTGCATCATTGCTGATAACGGCAGAGAAATAAACTTCGTCACCCTCCAAGAATTTGCCTTCTTCAGGTTTGATAACAAGATACTTGCCACCTGCATAAGCATACGAAGATGAAAACTTGATGGCATCCTTTGAATCAGTATTGTTATGAATCTTCACAGTAGATATATCCACGCCGGTTGCCCCCAAAGCAGTTACACCGATAGCATCATCACCTGTGGACCAATTGTAAACACCAACATACTCCTTAGCAGGCTCGGGAGTCTCATCAGCCGGCCACCAACGCGGATCACCAAGGTTGCTTTCATCCGTTCCGGCACCCAACGCAGGTGACTCCTCGCCGAGAGTGTAATCACCATTATCCGCATCAACAAAGAGCGGATCAGCCACAACGCAATTGGTTTTTGTTACTGCACTCTGCATACCAAGATTGGAATCGCTTGCATAATTGAAAACCATACAGTTATTAGCAGCAACGGCATCACGAATGGTACGAACACCGGATGTGCTCTCCGGCATTGCAAAGATACAATTGGATACTACTGCACCTGACGTAAGTTTTACCTTACCAACAGCAGCATAATCCGTATTCATTACTTGAACATTGTAGAATGTGCAATGGTCAACAAGAAACGAACCGGAAGTGGCGCGAGAGTCAATTACACCTGCATAGAAAGCCGATGCATCTGTCGAGATATTGGCAAAAGTTGTATTGGTAATGCTTAAATCAATGGAGCCGGTGTTTTCTACGAAAACAACACTCTTCATGCAGTTGTGGAAATAGCAATTTTCAATTGTGATAGCATCTAATCTTCTGGAGGACGTAGCCTCTATCATGGCTTTATTTTTATCCCAACCATAGAACTCACAACCTGTAAGGACAACGCGTTTATTATCTGTGTCATCAGCTGGTACAATTACGTAATCATAAGAGCCTACAGTACTACAGTCAAATTTGACGTTGATAAATTCAGCCTTAGCTCCTGATTTCAAACGTACAGGGCACACCGGCTTGATAATTACCTCTGCACCTTCTGCGGCACGAACTATTACTTCTTTTCCTGTAAAAGCGAGGTAGTCACCCGACTCTTCATACGTACCGGCAGCCATTTCAACAATATCACCGGTGGCCGCTGCAGCGATTGCTTGGCGCAGGTTATTGGATGAATGAGGTGAGGTGGGGGTAATCTGAATCACCTCAGCATTCACTGCCATTGCCATCAGAATGACAGCAAGAAATGAAAAAATCTTTTTCATACTATTAGAATTTTAGTTAATAAATATGGTTAATTGTATTTTTTTCCTACCAGTGGAGAACGTCTCCGAACGTTCTTACTCTACCACCTCACCCAGCACATTGTAGGTCTTGCCATCCTTGCGAATCAGCATTTGACCACCGCGGATGAACTTCTCGCCGTCGCGGATGGTGCGCTGCTGCTGCACGTCTTCGTAGCCAGAGGGAACGGTGTGGGCAGTGTTACGCTTCACTCGCATTGTATTGATAAGAGTAGCATTGCCGTTCGAGTCGGCTGTATAGGAATTAACCTCAAGGCAGTCGCTCTTAACAGTAAACTTAGTGAATGAAGGAGCACCCGGTTGACCAAACATGCCTGTGAAGAGGTCAAAATAATTCTCTACATCGTGGTGGTTATCATCATAAAGAACAGACGGGTCGGTAGTATATTTCTCCTCCATCTTAGCACGGCTATACGGGTAGTAACGCTTACGCCCGCAAGTTGCTCCAATGAAATACAGCGTACCGTCATCGGTGGTGAAAGTGCCGCCTTGCTTGCCGGTCATATTCGTATTGGTATTGACGGCAACCGTCTCTACATCTTCCACAGCCCCTTCCACTAATGTGCGGGTATCAGGATTAACCGGACCTATAACCTCATAGCAGTGGTCATGCCCCTGAATAGCAAGGTCGATCTGACAATCTTTCAAAATAGGCAACATAATATCACGGAACATCGGTATCTCATCATCGGTTGAATGTCCTGAACCGGAGAAGATATTTTTATGAGCAAGTGTCACGCGATATTTGGTGTTCGGATGCGCCGCAATCTGCTCATTAAACCAGTTTTTCACATCATTTGAGAGATACGATGACAACCTGCCTTCGGCACTACTGCCGCTTGCTCGCCACCAATCTTGCAACGAATAAACAAGAAAGAGGACATCTCCATAGACAAACGAATAGGTTATGCCGTGGAACTGCGGTTTGTGCGACTGCACCATTGAGTAGAATCCCCAGTCGGTATTGAAGTGATAGTCGTAATTAAGATTCTCGCTATCATCGTGATTACCATCAGTTGGCACGATAGGCATCTGCATTATCACCGGTCGTATCGATTCCTCGAACCATCTCTCCCACTCCCACTCGGAGTTCGACTTGGTGCCTGTCTCGACAAAGTCGCCGGGGAAGAGGCAGAAACGAGCTTCCGGAACGGTCTGCACTGCTGCCATAGCGCACCATTTAGCATTATTTACATACTCTGCATCCTGAATATGACTATCCGACATATAGAGGAAAGAATATTCGCCCTGCACTGCATCTTTTGTGCGGAAACGGGCGATATCGGAATAATGCCCTTCATAACCTACTCGCCACGAATAGGTTGTGCCAGCTGTCAGATTATCGGCAAGTGCTTTGTGGCTGACATAGCGGAATTTGGTATTACCGGCAATGCCCGCCGCCTTTGCTATACCCGAAGTGGCAACGGCATAATTGAGCGCAGGAGTCGTGGTCGCCTCTGCGGTAATAGTTATAACGCCGTTATTCGTCTCGAAGTCGTCTGCCGTAGCATTTTCCATTGCAAGAAGTTGCACCACTCCATCCGTTATACCTTCGTTAGTGAACCAGCAGAACGCCATACGCATTGACGGATCACCGTTGATATTGGCAACCATATTATATGGTTCTTCTTTGTTCACAAGATTACCGATAGCAATATTCATCTCTGCTATCTTATCGGCAATAGCAGTAACATCCTCAGCAGTAGCACTATCTATCCTTGCGGCTTCCTTAGCGATGAGGAAGGGGATATAAGACGGCACTGTATAGTCAGCCTGCTTATACAGAGTATCTGCAGCCAAGACCTCTACCGGATAATAAACGGGCGGAACGGGCAGAACTACTAACACTGCTGTGGCAGTGAAAGCTCCATCCTGCGTGGTCACACTGACCAAAGTGGTATCTTCTCTCAGACCTGTTACTATGCCATTCTGTATTGTTGCCACAGTAGCATCCTGACATTCCCAACTTACCCGCTTATTATTAGCATCGGCAGGTGTTATAATAACGGTGAAGGTGGCTGTCTGACCGACAATCACTCTGAGGGTATCTTGCTGAATACTAACACCTGTTACGGCAACAGTAACGGCATCGGGATCGTACTCGTATGCACCTATGTCGTAACCCGTTCCTTTGGGACGAGCGACACCGGTGATGTCGGTGGTGGTAGCAGATGCCGCCTCAGCCTTATCAAGCAATGCCACAGAAGCATCGGTGAGCGAGAAATCGGCATTCTGCATACTGGTGATCTGCGCATCATCGGCAGGCACACCTGCGAAATTCGTCGGGTTGCGGAAATTAGGACCCGCCACATCGGTATTATTGGCAGAGAGAGTCAGACTCAGATATGCAGAACTCTTGCCGAAACCTTCGTCTGCCACGTTGTGCGTGGAGTTGCTACCATTGATATAGTTAGCAGGATCGCTGAAATCGGTCGGGTTTGTATTCCCCCAAAAGACGGAATTATACACCATACCTTCAGAATGAATGCCCGCATATTGGTCGCCGTGGTTATTGGCTACGGTGCAATTATAGACTAAACCTTTGTTATAGATGGCGCTATTAGGCCAAGTGCCGGTGAGGGTGTTGTTATGCACTACGCAGTTGCGTACTATGCCGGCGGCCGTCTCGTTGCGTATAGCCCCCGCTTTGCCGCTACAACCGCGTACTATGCAGTTCTCCACTATGCCGTTGTTATTGTAGATAGCGGCGCAGCCGTTGGCTGAGCATAGTTCCACTATGCAGCCGCTAACCACCGCCTGCACGGTCGCGGCATCATTATGGTCGATGAAGATGGCGCCCGCCGTTCCACCACGGCAGTTGCGTATATGGCACTGACGAACCGTCATATTATCGCGTAGATAGATGGCTCCGCCGCCCCACTGATCATGCTGAGCATTCTGCAGAGTAAGACCCTCTATCAAAATATGATTGGTAGGGGGACCATCATACTTAACTATCAGATACTGACCTATATCAGTACCATCGATTATCGTTTCGTACATCTCGATGTCGCGCTCCCCCGTCTGGGCGTTATAGCCACCGAGGATAGTCTGACCATCACTGACGGAAAATCGCTGATTATAAGTACCCTCAGCGATAAAAACGGTGTCACCTGCCGGTACGCCCCATACTGCCGTTTGGATAGTAGCAAAGGCGTTAGCCCATGATTTGCCATCGAGCGAATCATCGCCGTCGGGGCGCACATACTTATTGCTCGCAGAAGCACACAGCACCGCTGTGCACAGCGTCAAAAGAAAGAATAGTTTTTTCATAATAAATGTATATTTAGGATTATAATAGTGGAGAACGTCTCCGAACGGTATCGTACATCGTACTTCGTCACTTGGTACTTTGTTATGGCACGCTATGAGGTTTAGTGCGGACAACGCGCATGGTGTTGAACAGCGTCACATTGCCCTCATCGTTGTCTGCAGTATAAGAATTAAACTCAATGCAATCATCTTTCACCGTGATCTTCGTGAAACTCGGTTTCTCCGGCTGACCGAACATACCCGTGAACAGGTCAAAGTAGTTCGGCACATTGTGCTTGCCGCTATTATAATCAGCCTCCATCCGCTCACGGCTGTGAGGATAGTATTTTTTTGCCCCGCAAGTGGCACCGATAAAATAGAGCGTACCGTCATCGGTGCAGAAAGTGCCGCCTTTGTAACCCGTTGCGTTCATATTTTTATCAACAGGCACTTCCTCACGGTCAGAGATAGCGTCCAGTATCGGCGTACAATCATCCGGATTAACCGGACCAATAACCTCGTAGGTGTGATCATGCCCCTGCAACGCTAAATCAACCTCACAAAGCTTCATCGTTGGCAACATACATGCACGGAAGAGCGGAGGATCGTTGTCTATAGAATGATCTGACCCTGAGAACAGATTGAAATGTGCCAAAGAGATACGGTACTTAGTGTCAGGATTGGCTGTTGTACGACTGATGAACCAATCACTAATCTTATTTAGATAGATTGATGAGGGCGGGTCAGCATAACTATATTGGACACGCCAATAATCCTGCATGGAAAAGACAAGAAACAATGCGTCTCCATATACAAAATCGTAAACGACACCTTCGTACTGCGGGATAAAACAACTATTGTAAAAAGCATTGTCAGTATTGAAATGGTGCGTATAATTAAGATTGGGACTGGGATCGTGGTTACCATCAGTAGGAACAATAGGCATTTGCATAATAACAGGTTTCATTGCTTCCTCAAACCATCTCTCCCACTCCCATTCGCTATTAACCTGTTCACCATCTTCAACAAAATCGCCGGGAAATACACAGAAACGTGCTTCAGGTACAGTTTTGGCTGCGGCAAGGGCACAACGGCGTGCCTTACTGATATATTCTGCATTCATAATATGGCTGTCAGTCATATAGATAAACGAATATTCACCTTGCTCTGCATCTTCAGTACGGAATTGGGCTATCTTACTCCAATGGCCTTCGTAGCCTACTCGCCACGAATAAGCACAACCGGGAGTCAGGTTCTCTGCTATTGCCTTGTGGCTGATATAACGATATTTCTCATTTTTCGGAATGCCTGAAGCACGGACAATATAGGAGCAAATGCCACCATAGGTAATGGCTTTGGTTCGTTTGGTCGTAGCAGGTATTTCTATCACGCCTGACTCAAAGTCCGCTTCTGTAGCATTCTCTTTGGCAACAAGTTGCACCACGCCATCGAAAACACTGTCATTGGTCATCCAACAAAACCCCATCCTGCTCTTCGGGTCGCCGTTGATGGTAGCAACCATGCAGTAAGGCTCAGTCTTGGGCACCAACTCCTCGATCTTTTGGCGCATCACTGCCAGGTTTTCCTCGCTCGGATTGTCGGCACAAGCGCTGATGGCAATCTTGAGCATCGTATGACTCGGCACAGTGTAGTCAGCCGGCGTATATAGCGAGTCAGCCAACTCCCATTCCGCCTTCGGCACATACTGCTCAGTTGTGTCCTGCTGCTGAGGCTCTTCCGGCTCAACAACAGGGTCATGCTTGCATGCTGCAAACAAGGCAACCATGCCAATCAATTGAATGTAATAGATTCTTTTCATGGTATTTGAGTTTTGAATTATGGAGAATTTCTCCTAACTTGTGAACGTTCGGAGACGTTCTCCACTTGACTTTTAGCGTTTGGTCGGCATTAAATGCCGACTTTATAAAGACGAGAGATATAAGTGCAGTGGAGAACGTCTCCTTAGCGTAAGCGGTACTTGGTACTTCGTCACTTGGTACTTTATCACTTGGTACTTTATTTAACGATCTTCAGGGTGTTGAACAGCTCCGTCTTGCCATTCGGCAGAACATTGAACGATTCAAGCAACAGGTAATCTTTTTTCACCGTCACTCTCGTGTAAGAAGGTGCTCCGGGTTGACCGAACATTCCGGTAAAGAGGTCAAAGTAATTATCCACCTGATGAATATGCTTGCTCGCGTCCATCTCTTCGCGCTTGAGCGGCGTATATCTCTTCGCGCCACAAGTCGCGCCTATAAAATAAAGCGTTCCGCTGCTGACATCGTATGTGCCGTCTTTCTTGCCGGTTATATTCCTGACCGCATCAACAGGTACCGTCTCTTGATTCGAGATAGCAGACAGAATAGGTTTCTTAGTATCCGGATCAACGGGTCCTATCACTTCGTAAGTGTGGTCGTGTCCCTGCAATAAAAGGTCGATATGACAATCTCTCATCACCGGCAGAAGAGTAGCACGCAAGAGTGGCGTTTCCTTATCACGCTGATGATCCGAACCCGAGAAGAGATTCTTATGCACTAAGCCGACTCTCCACTTCACATTTTTCTCCTTTTCCACCTGCCGATGTATCCAACCGCCCAAATCGCGCTCGAGATACTCGGAGGTAAGAGCGGAATAATCGTACTCGCCACGCCAAAAATCCTGCTCGGAGAAGGCGATCAACTGCATATCGCCGTACGTGAAGCTGTAGTTGATGCCCGCAAACTGCGGACGCACCTGCGTCGTCATGTTGAACGTCGTATCAGTATTGAAGTGATACGTATAGTTCAGCAGTGGTGAATCGTCGTGGTTGCCATCGGTCGGCACAAGCGGCATCTGACGAAGGACAGGTTTCATTGCTTCTTCGAACCATCTCTCCCACTCCCACTCACTGTTGTTCTCCGTACCGGTATCTACGAAATCACCAGGGAAGACGCAAAATCGCGCATCTCTCTCATTTCTCGCTACCGCTTCCGCACACTGCCTTGTTGCATCGATATACTCCTGATTGTGAATATGACTATCCGTCATATAGACAAACGAAAAATCTTTTTGTCGGTTGTCAGCAGTACGGAAATGGAAAATTTCCGAAAAATGTCCTTCATATCCGCATCGCCACGAATAGTCGGTACTGGGTTGCAGATCGTCGGCAAGTGCCTTATGACTGACATAGCGGAATGCCGTATTCTTGCTGATATTTGCCTTATTCAGTATGCCTGACGAAGATATAGCATAGTGCAAAGGCGGAGTTGTAGTAGGAGAGGCAGGTACCAAGTACGAAGTGCTTACGCTACGTACCGTTTGCGCTACGGAGGCGTTCTCCACTTGTGAACGTTCGGAGGCGTTCTCCACTATTTGAGAGACGGTGGAAAACACCGTCTCTACCGCCAGACGTTCGGAGACGTTCTCCACTTGTGAACGTTCGGAGACATTCTCCACTGAAAAACTCGTCTCAAAATCTGCTACCGTAGCATCTTTCTTCGCTAACAACTGCACCTCTCCCCGCGTAACACCTTCATTTGTAAACCAGCAGAACGCCATACGTTTGCGCGGGTCTCCATTGATCTGCGCAGCAATACAATAAGGTGCTTCCTTACTCACAAGTGTCGCAGTACTATCCACCAAAAAAGACATATATGACGGAACTGTATATTCTAAATTCTCGGACGAGATAGTTTTTCTATTTCTATTATCGGCACGGGGAACGGCAGGCGGCATTTTCTCTATGCGATGCGCAGGCTCACCTATACTATAGTCTGCCGCCTGCATTATATCTTCCTCTGCCTTATTCGTCGGCACTCCTGCAAATGTGGCGGGGTCACGGAAATGCGGACCGGCTGTTGCCTCATTCTGCTCACTCAACCACGGATAAACGAAAAACTGCTGTTCGAACCCCTCGTCAGCACGGCTCATGCCGGACTCACTCTCGTCCGACACGTAATTCGTCGGATCTACAAAACCGTATTCGTTCCTATTGCCCCACATCGTGCAGTCATACACCGAACTCTCGCTGTGTATGCCGCCATAGCGGTCGCCGTAGTTGTTCGCTATCGTGCAATGAACCAGTGTGCCGTCGAAGTTCGCCACACCGCCGGCATCCGGCCACTCATGACCGGTAGCCGTGCAGTTATGCACAAGGCAGTCTTCTAATCGGGCACCAAGGGCAGACGATTCGGGCAGGTCACCTTTAATCAGCACGCCGCCGCACAACGTACCGCTGCAACCGCGCACTACACATCGTCGCATCGTCACCTTGCCACGTAGCCATGCGCCACCGCCACGCTGACTATGACGCGCATTTTGCAATATAAGGTCCTGCACCAAGGTCGGACGATGGCAGTCTTGCTCGCAACTGATAAGCCGTGTGCCTAACCCCGTACCATCCAAGATAGTTCTGCCGCCTGAGTGGAGAACGTCTGAGAACGTTCGGAGACGTTCTCCACTATCGAACGTTGGATATTTGCGGGTGCCGTACTCACCTGCCGCACAACCGCCGATGATGGCGATGCCGTCTTTCAACACAATGCCCTCATGATACACGCCCTCGGCTATGTATAAGGTATCGCCCACGCGACAGTTGTCAATACCCAACTGTATCGTTGACTGCGCCGTCTCCCAACTCTTGCCGTCATTGCCGTCCAAACCATCAGTCCGCACATACCACGACGCCCCTGACACCTCCGTTGCCATGGCTGCAACAATCAACAGTATGTGCATCATATATTTCATAATTATTTACGAAGCGCTTACGCTATTTATGAAGGGGCTGCCGAATAATATTCGGCGTAATTGACAACGCTACTACCAAACGTTCGGAGACGTTCTCCACTATTTCTCCCAGCCAAATCGTTCTCGTCCGATGCGTTCTACTTCCTCTCGTGAGGTGAAGGCTGCTGTTCCGCCTGCGGCGGTAGTGTTCACAGCACCGGTCATATTGCCGTACTGCTGACACAGGTCAAGGGCATCGCCTGCCGCGAAACGAGCGATAAACCCTGCATTGAACGAGTCACCTGCACCGATACAATCCACCACATTAGTGTTAAGCAACGCCTCTTGCACTCTGTCAGGAAAGGTTTGAAGCTCTCCTGAGTCCCGCAATTCACCCTTACGAATAAGTATCGAGCCGCGGCTGCCACACTTTATAACAGCAGCGTTGGTATATGGACGAATTTTCTCTATCGCTTCTTCTAAAGTCTCACTCTTCGTAAGGAACTTCAGTTCGGTCTCGTTGGGCATAAATAAAGTAACGAGTGGCAGTACTTCTTGCAGGTTAATGTCCCACTTCTCGGTCGGATCCCACTGACTGTCGAGCGAGGTGGTGATGCCATTCTCTTTGCAGATATTGAGAATCTTCACAATATCGCGGCGTATGCCGCTTTGCATAAAGATGGATGATATATGAATATGTTTCGCCACCTTAAACACTTCGGGGTTAATATCTGCGAGCGACATATAGTCCATTGCCCCTTGATAGGTAAGATTGGCACGATCCTCGTCATAACTCATGCATATTGTTGCCCCCGTGGCGTACTTATCTTGCCGAATAAGGAAACGAGTGTCCACACCTTTCTTTTGCAGACTTGTTTCTACGAGGTCGCCGAAACTATCGTTGCCTATCATTCCGCAGAACGCCACCTTGGCACCTAAGGCAGCGGCATTGGCAGCAAAGATAGCGGTACTGCTACCTAAGGTCAGGGTCATCTGCTTCAAAAATTTCTCCTTACCTACTTCAGGAAAACCATCTATCTGATTGAGTATCAAATCCACATTCAACTCGCCTAAGGCGATGATATCAAACTGCTTCATGGTTATTCGTATTTCTGATTTAACTTATTAAACAACTCCCACATCTTACTATTCCAGTTTTTAGGGTAGTCGTGTCCCATCTCAGGACCGAACACGTACTCCTTGTCCGCCTCTGCCACGGCGATGTTATTGAACGGCACAATATTCGTTCTTGGCGGGCACACATCATCCTGCAATCCGCTACTTGCCAACACTGCGCATGATATATGAGTAGCGAGGTTCTTCGTGTCGAAGTAACTCAGGAACTT
Organism: uncultured Bacteroidales bacterium; assembly: GCA_937885465.1. Lineage (GTDB taxonomy): Bacteria > Bacteroidota > Bacteroidia > Bacteroidales > Paludibacteraceae > Colicola. Next base: position 22,943 of record CAKZZM010000154.1, on the reverse strand, counting down.
GAGCACCTCTTCATTGCTCATCGAACCGCGTGCCCCCTTAGTCAGCTCCATCGCCAAGCCGCCTATGCCGTCCATCGCATCCGCAAAATCGCCGAGGAAAGCCACATTGCAGGCGATAGCCGAGAACGGATAATCGCTCAACGCGGCAGCAGCGTAGGTCAGCGCACCGCCCTGACTCGACCCTTCGCCGAACAGCTTCGTCATGTCGCTCGTCTCACGCGTTGCCATGAACCGTACCGACTGCACCACATCCATATACGCGCCGCGGTAATACCACGTGTCTCGGTTGCCGAAGTTGTACGAGAACCAGTCGCCATAGTAACTAACGCAATCCTCTGTCACACCCGGGTTACCCGTCGAGGCGGGACGGTTGTTCAGATACTGCCCGCGATGCGACAGGTAGAACTCCGCGTACTTCGACGAACCGCCGCTCGGACACTCGCACTTGGCCGTACTGCCCTGCGTGTCGTAGCCGTAGTAGTGCATAATCACAGGGTGCTTCTGCCCGTCCTGCGGCTCGCAGTAGTAACCGCGGATCTTCACCGGCTCACCCGAAGGATCATCAGGCACGGAGTACATCTCCACTAAATAAACCTTACGTATCGTACTGCTCTTTTCCGGCAACTCAGTCAGCGTGGCGTTCATTTCCACACCTGCCAACTGCTCCTTGGCATTCTGCCAAAACTCATCGAAATCCGGCTGCTTATCCGGTTCTGACTTGATACTGAACGGATCAATAGCAAAATTGAAGTTCCGTGCGACCTTATTATTCACGTAGCAACCGGCGCGATACACTCCCGGATTCAACATCGTAGTCGTAGTCGCCTTGTAGTCTATCGCTCCGTTGGCAGGCACCTCTACGCTGTCAGTCACGGTTTCCACCTTTTCCTTATTGTCCTTCGCGTAGCGAACCGACACGCCCACTTTCACGGCTACCGCATTACCATTCTCGATATGAATCGTTATGTCCGGCTTGCCGCTCCAAACCCAGTCATCGGTTACGGGTACGGATTGCTTGATCAGACTCAGGTCAACTTGTTCCGTTACCGGCTGCTCCTGCTGCGGCTCGTCCTGTGATACAGGACCTTTGCAACCGCCGCAAGCACACAGCATCACCGCCAACATCGCAAATAATATATACGCAGGTTTCTTCATATCAGAATAGTGGAGAACGCCTCCGAGCGTTCGGACTTTCCGGAATCTTCGGACTTTCCGGAATCTTCGGACTTTCCGGACTTTTCGGACTTTCCGGACTTTCCGGACTTTCCGGAATCTCCGGACTTTTCGGACTTTCCGGAATCTCCGGACCCTCCGGACTATTTCAAATAATCATTCAGATTAACTATATTGAACGCATTATAATACTTATCCATATTATGCTCTATGCGCATCAGCACGACCTCTTCGGCATTTATGCCGAGGTGGTTAAGATTATCGTAGAGCATCTGACGGGCGACGAGTGCTTCCGGCTTCTGCCATATATATCGGCAGCCTGTCTGCACGAGCCATAGTTGTCGTTCTGGCGAGCACTCGCTCAGGTCTTTGCCGACCTCGTCCCCGTGTAGCCATTTCTTCCATCGGTTACTCTCGTGCACTAATTTCCATAGGACTTGTGTCATATTGCTCAGTTGCGCCACTTTACCTTCGGCAAACAACTTCTTCTCTTCCTCTTCGAGTTCAGCGAGAGCATCATACTCATTCATAGTGAATTCAGGTCCTACATTGGCGGCTCCCATACCTGCCTTAGGATAATCTTCGGGATTATCCACATCATCGGAATAGTGCCCCTTGATATAACTGCCGTAAGGTCTAACCTTAGCCGTCAGTTTTCGTGCCACATCGGCATCGAAGAAAGTGGTATGCAGGTCAGTACCAACTTTCCCCACAATAAAGCACGGCCATATATCATCGAGTCCAACCTCGTGCAAACCTGCCTTCAAGCCTGTCAAGAAAGTATCGAAGGTCTTGTCGTCGGCCAATCCGCCGTGCACCTCTTCCGTTCCCACCTCGTAAGAGATAGGTGGTAAGTTATGCGCTTTGCGGAAGTCTTCGGCGTGCTTAATCAGTTCGACGGTACGCTTGACAACAACATGAATATCAATTATTTGTCCTTTAGGCAGGAAGATATCCACTGTCGGGTCAACATGGATGAGGTCATAGCCGGCAAGAATAGCAGCCTCATAACTCTCTTTCACGCCTTGCATGGCACGCTCGGTATTCCAACGCTCAATCGACTGCTTATCTTTCAGCCACGGTCCGCCGTGGTCGATAGCCACAACATACGGACCGGTATAGTGTACTGCCGCTGCCTCACGGGCGAGTATCTTAGTGAACTCGGCCTGCGTCATGCCGGTGTAGCCGCCGTCGCAATCCACTTGGTTAAGCGTCGTGGCGAAATAGATGGGTGAGTTATTACGCTTGGCAGCACGGAACGATGCCTTGATTACTGCAAGTGAGTTAGGACACGCAGCGAAAAGGGTGCGCGGAACACCTGTTTTTTCTTTCAGTTCCTCCATCACGCGGAGGATGTTTTCTGTTTTAGCCATATTGTTTTGTTTTTTTATTTTTCTTGTCGGATAGTCGGATAGTCAGATAGTCAACTATTCAGATAGTCAACTATTCTTCTCGTTTACTCGTAGATAGTCACTCCCTCCACTACTCGGTGTATGTTCCCGCTGACGGATGGCGCGTCGGGATTGAGGCTGTGGGCGAGAGATGCGTAGTACCCCAACAGCTGCCCCACTAACACGTACGACACTATACCATAGAAATCCGTCTCCGCCTTGCTGTAGGGCATCTTCACCACAAGGTCAGCTTTCACCTCCGGCATCTCGGGGTCACGCCCCGAGATAACAATCACCTGCGCCACGGGGTTGTTGTTGCCGTCCACCTGACGTATCAGGTCGCGCTCGTAACGCATCACATCCTCCTCGTTCGTCATCAGATAGACGACTATCGACTTATCGTTCACCACTGCTTTGGGTCCGTGACGGAAACCTAAGAACGAGTCGAACTTACACACCACTGCACCATCCGTCAGCTCCTGCAACTTCAGGTGGCATTCCTCGGCGATACCTTTCAGTGCGCCACTGCCGAGGAAGACACCGCGTTCGAACTTGCGACTGCCAATCTCTTGCAGCTTGTCCTCATAATCGGCTATCACGCACTCGGCGTTCTTCACCGCTTTCTCTATCATCTCGGCATCCTGCTCAAGCGTATCGATGTGCCCGAGCATCAGGCACGTCAGCAGCATAGTTGAGAAACTGCTCGTCATAGCCAAACTCTTGTCATCCGTCTCCTCCGGCAACAGCAACAGCAATATGTTACTTTCGACTTTCTTAATAGTGGAGAACGTCTGAGAACGTTCAGAGACGTTCTCCACTAATAAGTCCGAACGTTCAGACTTTAGGGCTCTATCCGCACTTTCTATTGCTTGTTGTGCCAGCTTTCCGTTCTTGTTGCAGGTTATGTAGATGTGCGCCACGTTCTTGCACAACTTGTTCGCAAGGTTCACTGCACCCACGCTCTCCGGACTGTTGCCCGAACGGGCAAAACTAATCAGCAGCAACGGACGCTCCTTGTCCAACAGATACTCCGAGTGGGTAATCAAGTCGGTTGTCGGCACCGAACGCACATTCCGCCACATACCGCGCATCACCGGACAGATGGCATCCCCAATGAACGCCGATGTGCCTGCACCGGTCAGCACAACGTCCGTGTCGGGAGTGAGGTACTTGCGCATGAACGCACTTATCTCTGCTTTCGCACTTAGCAGGACTTGCAACTCTTTGCGCCACATCTCGGGCTGCTGATGAATCTCTGAATAAGTGAAATGTGTCATATCTATTTGCTTTGTAGTATAACTTTCGGCTTTCAACTTTAGGGTTCTGCCCGGACTTTCGTACATGGTACATTGTCGGGCAGTGCAAAGGTAACATAATCACATTATGCTTTCGAAACGAAATATTATGCTTTGTAACATATTTTATCTATAAAAGGCATAACTCTATATTTATAAACACATTACACCCCATAAAGCGAAAGGACATAAAATTTCGAAATATTGCGAAATAAAAATCAGTTTCGAAACATTATACCATATATTATTGAGTATCTGCATATTAACTATCTCGTTGGAAATCGGAATTGCAAATAATGCTTCATAACACAATACATTATATTCTTAAGGCGCGAGTAATTTAATAAATTTGTCAAAAGGGAGTGGTGACGTATAACTCAGCGGAAAAGGCGAAAAAGGGGGCTTTCCGGACTCTCCGGGCTCTCCGCACTTTCCGGACTTTCCGGACTTGCCGGACTTTCCACTTTATGGCTCTGCCCGCACTTTCACCTTTCAACTTTCAACTTTCAACTTAGTAAACGCTTAAAATCATAATACGATGAAAAAACTATTCTTCCTTATTCCCGCATTACTGCTTTCAATCCTCGCGACTGCTACAGGTCCGACTATCACTATTGATGGCAACAAATCCGATTGGGCTGAAGTTCCTATGTTAAGCGAACCCGGCACATGGCCTATGCTTAAAGTCATACCTGCAGCCGATGCAGAACTTGGCACAAACGCTTTGGCATACATGATGGAAAACACAACCGATTTTGATAATACATGGGCTCAATACCCTACTGCATTTATTGATGCAGACTATAGCAAATCCACAAACACCATTTCGGAGTATTGGGGATTCTCAGCAATGGGTATTGAGTATACAGCAACTACAGGAGTTAGCTCCGGAGGAAGCTGGATAAGCTTTCCTAAAGCTATTTCTGCTGACAACAAAGTAATTGAAATTGGCTTCCCCGCAACATATATCACAACATTGGGCAGTAAGTTCAGCTTTGCCATGCATTACAATAGCGGTGCTTGGTTCTGTCCGGATCGTTCTTCGCCTGCCGTAAATTCATTCAGCCCTGCAAATGGATTCTTGTATAAGACTCGCTCCTATACCACAGTAGCAGGTACCACGACACTTACAACTACCAATGTATTCGCACATCCGAGTATGGGAGAAGTTGGCGAGTATGTAGATTTCGGACTTCGCGATAACCGCTACGATACATTACGTTGGGCTGCTTTCCCGATTAATCTAACAAACCCGGCTATTTATGATGTAACAACAAACGTAACTTCTACCAATGGTTGGAAATTTGAGTTCTGGCTTGTGGATGTTGCAAGCAACACTATCGTTGCTCATATACCGGCTCCCGAAAGCAGCAGATCTTCTTCTGAGACATCATATACGTTTGGCACTTTGGATTTAAGAAATGTTCCTGCCGGTAAGTATATGCTAAAAGTTATGAATATGACAGCTTTTTCCAAAGTTAAACTTAATAGCATCACACTCACCTATGAATGTGGTAATTCGGTTGATATTCCGGGTACGATAACGTTGTCAGATGCTATACTGAGTTCACGAGCATATAGAGAAACAGGTGAACTTCACTTCACAGATGCAGGGCACCTCTCAACTATTTCCGACGAGTGGGCTAAATGGAACATCCATGTGGCAGAAGACGGAGTATATACGTTTACGGCAACCTGTAGTAGCACCAACTGGTCGAACCTGACTATCAAAGTATTGGATAACGAAGACAACGAACTGCACTCCTATACTCCTCAATACGAGTATAACCAAAGTGATAAGGTTATCACCTCTCCCGAATGGTTCTTGAGTGCCGGTGATTACGTATTGAAGTTATCTAATCCGAAAAATTATTCTAATGGTTACCTGACGGCACTTTCGTCTGCACAAGTTGCAAACATTTTGATTATTGATGAATTAGCCACCGATATGGCTTATATCAATGAAAAGAATGGTGCTTCAATGAAACCGCTGCTTAAACGTTCTTTCAAAGGCGGCATGTACAACACCGTTTGCTTCCCATTCAACGGTGTAACAGCGGCTGAATTGGAAACGATCTTCGGTGCCGGTTACGAGTTGTTAGAGATGTCATCCGCCACATTAGCTGACGGCGTGCTGACATTGAATTTCTCTAACGTCGATTTGTCCGCTGCTACGTATGGCAGACCGTATCTGATTAAGCCGACGCAGGATGTTGTCAATCCGTTGTTTAACTCTCATACAATATATAAGAGTACTTCTCATTTGACAACTAACGGCACCAACGCCAACTTCGTCGGCTCATTCATTAAGGGCACAATCCCTGCCGGCGAGAACAACCTCTTCCTCGGTGCCAACAACTTACTCTACTTCCCGACAGGCGACATCGATATAAAAGGTACGCGGGCATACTTCGTGGTGCACGATGTATCTGCAGGGGTGATACAGCGGGCGAGAATAGTGCACGGCTCACAAGTAGCAACAGAGATAGAATTTGCGGAACAACCACAAACGAACACCTACAACTCGCTCACCTATAAGACTATTGAGAACGGACAAATAATTATAGTCCGCGATGGTACGTACTACAATACCTTAGGCAACAAGATAAGATAACCTCAAATTTGCTTCACTATGAAAAAGAAATATCAGAATCCTTACACCTATATTCTTCCCATCTATTCAGATGGCAGTATCTGCATTGGTTCGGTACGCGGCGGAGCACTTGAGTTCGGTGGTTCCGTTGATCCGACGATAGACGATGTCGAGCCTATGTAAGCCAGAAGTCGATGGTAGAGACGGTCATTTCGACCGTCTCTCTTTTTAAGGACTTTTCAACGCCGTTTAAATGCCGTTTAAACGCTGTTTCAATAAGTCTGAACGTTCGGAGACGTTCTCCACTCCTAATGTCGGCATTAAATGCCGACTTTATAAAAACGAGAAATAGAAACGTTCGGAGACGTTCTCCACTATTGAGAGACGGTGAAGAACACCGTCTCTACCTTTATTACCACTAAACTGACAAAATGGCAGAAAAATTGCTGTGCCGTTTGTTTGGCATACGATTTGAGTATTTGTGGTGCAAAGCTACAACTAAGTACCAAGTGACTAAGTACAAAGTACAAAGTAGCGCTTACGCTACGGAAAGTTTAACGAAATAAAAAAAACAAAAGAATATGAGTAAGATTATTGGAATTGACTTAGGAACTACTAATTCCTGCGTCGCAGTTATGGAGGGCAATGAGCCCGTGGTTATCGCTAACAGTGAAGGCAAACGAACCACCCCTTCGGTTATCGGTTTTGTAGATGGTGGTGAAAGGAAAGTGGGAGACCCTGCAAAGCGTCAGGCAATCACCAATCCGACAAAGACTGTTTATAGTATCAAGCGTTTTATGGGTGAGACCTACGACCGTCTCTCCTCGGAGATTTCTCGCGTGCCTTATAAGGTTGTTCGTGGTGACAATAACACTCCGCGTGTTGATATTGATGGTCGTCTCTACACCCCGCAAGAGATATCTGCCATCATTTTGCAAAAGATGAAGAAGACGGCAGAGGACTATCTCGGGCAGGAAGTGACGGATGCGGTTATCACCGTTCCTGCTTACTTCAACGACTCACAACGTCAGGCCACAAAAGAGGCAGGCGAGATAGCAGGTCTTAATGTACGCCGTATCGTTAATGAGCCTACAGCAGCAGCGTTGGCATACGGTCTTGACAAGTCGAATAAAGACATGAAGATAGTAGTGTTCGACTGCGGTGGCGGCACCCACGATGTCAGCGTACTTGAGTTAGGCGACGGAGTATTCGAGGTAAAGGCAACAGATGGTGACACACACCTCGGCGGTGACGACTTCGATCATCGTATTATCGAGTGGCTCATAAGCGAGTTCAGACAAGAGAACGGTGGTGCCGACCTCTCTAAGGACCCGATGGCGATGCAACGCTTGAAAGAGGCTGCAGAGAAGGCTAAGATCGAACTTTCGAACACTACCACTACCGAGATCAATCTGCCTTATATCATGCCGGTAAACGGTGTACCTCAGCACCTTGTTAAGACACTCACTCGCGCTAAATTCGAGCAACTGATTGACGATCTCATCCAGCGTACTATCGCTCCTTGCCGTTCGGCACTGCAGCACGCCGGTCTATCAACAAGCGATATTAATGAAGTTATCCTCGTTGGCGGTTCAACCCGTATTCCGGCTATCCAACAGGCTGTTGAGAAGTTCTTCGGCAAGGCTCCGTCGAAAGGTGTTAATCCCGACGAGGTAGTAGCAGTAGGCGCAGCCATACAAGGTGGTGTATTGACGGGCGATGTTAAGGATGTCCTTCTTCTCGATGTCACTCCTCTCTCCCTCGGTATAGAGACGATGGGTGGTGTGATGACGAAGATGATTGAGGCAAACACTACTATTCCGACGAAGAAAGCAGAGACCTTCACCACCGCCGTTGATAATCAACCGTCAGTAGAAATCGTCATTTATCAAGGCGAGAGACCTATGGCAGCGCAGAACAAACTGCTCGGTCGTTTCCACTTAGACGGTATCATGCCGGCACGCCGCGGCGAACCGCAGATCGAGGTGACATTCGATATTGACGCAAACGGTATCCTCAATGTAAGTGCCAAAGATAAGGCTACGGGCAAAGATGCCAAGATCCGCATTGAAGCATCAAGCGGACTGTCAGACGAAGAGATTAAGCGCATGAAAGCCGAGGCAGAGGCCAATGCAGAGGCCGACAAACGCGAGAGAGAGCGTGTTGATAAGCTCAACAAAGCAGACTCGCTTATCTTCCAGACCGAGAAGCAGATGCAGGAGTTCGGGGATAAGATTCCCGCCGACAAGAAAGCACCTATTGAGAACGCTCTCAAAGATCTGAAAGCGGCTTACGAGAAGAAAGATGCTGATGCATGTGAGACGGCAATGGGTACCCTCACCGCAGCCTTCCAAGCAGCCAGTGCAGAGATGTATGCGGCAGCAGGCGGCGCACAAGGATCCGGATTCCCCGGTGGCGCAGACTTCACTAACGCCGGACAGCAAAGCGGCAACAACGGCACAGCCGGCAACGACAAAGGTGATGTAACCGATGTTGACTTTGAAGAAGTCAAGTAAAGTGACAATGGACGAAGGACGATGTACGAAGGTACTACGTTCGAAAGTAGAAAAAGGAACAAAGACAAAGACTGCCGAATGTGGAATTCGGCAGTCTTTGTATGTCGGCATTAAATGCCGACTTTATAAAGACGAGAGATATGAACGCTCGGAGGCGTTCTCCACTAGTAGTGAAGCACTCCTGTGCTTCATACGAGGCACAGGAGTGCCTCGCTACTAACACTATTCAGAACGCTCGGAGGCGTTCTCCACTCACCTTAGTAGGAATACTTTATCGCCTCGCCTGACGGGGGAAGCTGTTTTGAAAGAGAGATAGTCACCCTTATCCGCCTGCTGTTTATCGATAGGTATATTAGAAGGTCTGCCATCGGAGAATGGCGCAAAGATACGCGCATCACTCAGTTTCATCTCGTATGCCCCTGTCGTCTCACCCGTGAAGAGCAGTTCTGCGTCTTTGGGTATAGCACACGCCTCCACATGAACCTCAGCCACTCCTGCTTGCCTGAAATAATTGGTTACCTTTCCTGCATACACTTTCTTGACAGTCGCCTGCGAGCCGTATTCGTGTGTCCACTCACCGAGTCGTTGCCCGAGATAATAGCCGTTCCACCACCCTCGATTGAAGACTCGAGCAAGTCGCGAATCCCAATCGGCAATGCGGGCATTGATATCAACCCCGCGTGGAGAATAATATACCTCCACAGCCTCTTTGTAACACTCAACAACGGTCTTGACATACTCAGGTCCGCGGGCACGCCCCTCAATCTTCAGAACAGAAACACCCGCATCTAATATCTTATTAAGGAAATGAATGGTCTTCAAGTCCTTAGGCGACATAATATACTGGTTGTCAATAGTCAGTTCATCTCCCGTTTCTTTATCTCGCACCGTATATGCTCGGCGGCATATCTGCACACACGAGCCGCGATTGGCAGAGGTATTATTCTCATGCAGCGACATATAGCACTTACCGCTGACCGCCATACAGAGTGCGCCGTGGCAGAACATCTCTAACTTAACGAGTTCGCCGTGTCGCCCGCGGATATTCTGCTCTACTATATCTTTATGTATAGCAGCCACCTGCTCAAGATTCAGTTCCCTTGCTAACACAACGACATCAGCAAACTGAGCATAGAAGCGCAAAGCCTCAGTATTGCTTATATTCAGTTGCGTTGACAGATGCACCTCCACATCCTTACTTACCGCATATTGCATAGCCGCAATATCAGAGGCTATGATAGCATCCACGCCCGCCTCCTTGGCATTATCCACTATCTCGCGCATCAGTTGCATATCTTCAGGATAGACGACAGTATTAAGCGTCAGGTAAGTTTGCACCCCCCTCTCCTTGCAGCGGCGCACTATCTCGTGAAGGTCTGCGGTGGTGAAGTTGAGTGTACTCCTCGCACGCATATTCAGCTTTTCTATCCCGAAATAAACAGAATTAGCACCGGCATTCAAAGCCGCTGCTAAACTCTCCCAACTCCCCACAGGAGCCATTATATTTACCACTTGTTCATTTACCATTTACACAATCCACCTTTCATCTAACTCTTATCTTCTTCCCTATTTGCAGCACTTTTGTTTCTTTTATGCCGTTCAGATTACATAAAGCACGAACAGAGGTGCCGTAGCGTTTTGCTATACCTGAAAGTGTATCGCCCTGACGAATAGTGTGATACTTAGCGTTCCCCAGTTGCTTGACAGCCTTGCGGTGCTCGAAGGTGCCGTCCTTAGTGATGAGATAAGTTGAGTCACGCAACTGACCCGTTTCATAATTAATGATTTTTTCGGTATTGAAAGCATTACCGAGATAGCGGAACTCAAAATGCAGATGCGAACCTGTAGAACGTCCCGTATTACCTCCTAATCCTACCACTTCCCCTGAATAGATACGCATATTTTCATCAACTAACGGGGCGGATAAGTGACCATATACCGTTTCTAAACCATTATCGTGGCGCACCACAACATAATGTCCGTAGCCGCGCGGGTCCCAACCTACTATACGCACTTGCCCGTCAAAAGCACAACGAACAGAGTCCCCCGTTTGCAACTTAAGGTCGGTACCATAATGGTAGCGATAGCGTCGAGGTCCGAACTTAGAAGTTATATAGCCCGGGTGAGGTAAGGTAAACCCGCGAAGGTCTATCAAGATACTATCTTTCAGAGAGTCAACCGATTGCTTGTACGGATTGACACGCTCGCGAGTCCAGATACTCAAATAGATATCATTAGCCGGATGATCTTCCATCAAATCATCCGTCTCGTCGTGATAGATGCGGCGGTAGATATTCTCACGGTCTGTCTGCTTAAAAACGCAGTGGTGAGGCATAACCGTCCCCTCTTCAGAAATGACGAAGAGGGTGTCGCCTATAACCTCAAAACGAAATCCTTCAAGCGAAGATACGCTCTCGGAATTCTGAGCAAAAGCAGTGGAAAAACAAAGAAGAACAGATAATAATACCAAAAAATATAATCGCTTCATAGCAGTGCCTTATTTCTGAGTCAAAGTGCAAAGATACTGCTTTTATTTTACATACGCAAATTAAAAAGTGAAAAGTGAAAAGTGCGGGCAGACGGTAGAGACGGTCTTTTCGACCGTCTCTCAAAGAAGTAAAAAAGTGGAGAACGTTCGAAGACGTTCTCCACTTATAAGAACGTTCGGAGACGTTCTCCACTTATAAGAACGTTCGGAGACGTTCTCCACTTTTCTGCTTGGAGGTTAATTTTCAAAGTGCAACTCTCCCTCTTTCAGGTCAACGATAACCGGTCGGTTCACACTCACCTTTCCTGCGATTATCTGCTTTGAGAGTTCGTTAAGCACAAGTCTTTGCAACGCTCGTTTAACGGGTCGCGCCCCAAACTGCGGGTCATATCCCTCTTTGGCTATATATCGGATAGCATCGTCAGTGAAACGGAGGTCTATATCCTGCTCCATCAGCATCTTATGTATCGAGCCGACCTGCAGACTGACGATATCGCGTATCTGCCCTTCATCGAGAGGCGTGAAGAGTATCGTTTCGTCGATACGATTAAGGAACTCCGGACGAACGGTTTGCCTTAGCATCTCCATCACTTGCTCGCGGGTTGTATCAAGACTCACTCCTTTCTCCATATTCTCTCTTATCAACTGGCTGCCGAGGTTACTCGTAAGGATAATAAGCGTATTCTTGAAATTGACAGTCCTGCCCTTATTATCAGTCAATCTGCCATCGTCAAGCACTTGCAGCAGCACATTGAAGACATCGGGGTGCGCCTTCTCTATCTCATCGAAAAGGACCACAGAATAGGGTTTATGCCTGATTGCTTCCGTCAGTTGTCCACCCTCGTCGTAGCCCACATATCCCGGAGGGGCACCGATAAGTCGTGTAGCACTAAACTTCTCCTGATATTCTGACATATCAATACGGGTGATCATATTCTCGTCGTCGAAGAGATAATCGGCAAGGGCTTTGGCGAGTTCGGTCTTTCCTACCCCCGTTGTACCGAGGAAGATAAACGAGCCTATCGGTCGCTTCGGGTCTTGCAGACCGGCACGACTACGGCGGATAGCATCACTTACCGCCTGTATAGCCTCGTCTTGACCTATAACGCGCTTATGCAACTCTTCCTCCAGATGCAGCAGTTTGTCTCTTTCAGATTGCTGCATCTTCTGCACGGGGATACCTGTCCAGCGGCTCACCACTTCGGCGATGTCGTCTGCATCCACCTCCTCTTTTATCAGGCTCTCGCCTCCGAGTTGATGCAGTGCATCCTGCGCATGCTGTATCTTCTCCTCGCACTCTTTCAGTCGGCTATATCTGATTTCTGCCACCTTGCCATAATCACTCTCGCGCTCTGCCACCTCAGCCTCGTGCTTTAGTTGCTCCATGCGCACTTTCTCGTCCTGAATAGTAGCAATATACCCCTTCTCCTTCTGCCACCTTGCTCGCATAGTATCAGCCTGTTGCTTAAGGTCTGCGAGTTGATTACCAAGGGCGGTCAGTTTCTCCTTATCACCCTCACGGCGTATTGCTTCGCGCTCTATCTCTAACTGCTTAATCTGCCTTTCAAGATTATCTAATTCTTCCGGCACGGAGTCAACCTCAAGACGCATCTTCGCTGCGGCCTCATCGACGAGGTCAATCGCCTTATCCGGCAAGAAGCGGTCGGATATATAACGGGTTGACAGTTCCGCCGCCGCTATTAAGGCATTATCCTTAATACGCACATGGTGGTGGTTCTCATAACGCTCTTTCAGACCACGAAGGATACTTATTGTTGCCGCCTCGTCAGGCTCGTCAATCATCACCGTTTGGAAACGCCTTTCTAATGCCTTATCCTTCTCGAAATATTTCTGATACTCTTGCAATGTTGTAGCACCGATAGCGCGTAGGTTGCCTCGAGCAAGGGCAGGTTTCAAAATATTGGCGGCATCCATCGCACCACTCGTCTGACCGGCACCGACAAGAGTATGTATCTCATCAATAAACAAGATTATCTCTCCGGCAGCCTCCGTCACTTCGGTAATAACACCCTTCAGACGCTCCTCAAACTCACCTTGATACTTAGCACCGGCAATCAGCGCACCCATATCAAGCGAGAAGATCTGCTTCTGCTTCAAATTCTCAGGCACATCACCTCTCACTATACGATGGGCGAGTCCCTCTGCTATTGCAGTCTTACCCACGCCCGGCTCACCTATTAAAATAGGGTTGTTCTTCGTGCGGCGGCTGAGTATCTGAAGGACACGGCGTATCTCTTCATCACGACCTATAACAGGGTCTAACTTGCCGCTGCGTGCACGCTCATTAAGATTAATAGCGTACTTGTTTAAGTTTTCAGTCTTGTTGTTCATAGTATATCGTATTTATTAATTCCAAATGAAAAATAAAAATTATCAAACAATATCTTTCGCACTCTAAAACCCACATTCTGTGCCAAAAAAGGCGAGTATGACAAAATGGCAGTTACCCGTTCCTATATTATTAATTTTGCACAAAAAGCGCGGCAGGCTTTCACCTTTCGACTGTCATTTTTCAATTTATGTTAAAATCGGCAAAAGTTATAACTATTTTACCAATTTTTGGGTATTGTTAGAAGAACAAATAAGATGTACCTTTGCATATCCGAATTAAAGCACATTTTTTCTCATAAATGATGTTCTCCAAGAAATATTCATATTTGTTTATTGTTTTGATTGTGAGCAGTATAGCAGCAGCAGCGCAGGACTCGGTTCGCGTTTCTGCTGCTGATCTGCAAAATCTGCTGCAGCGTATTGAGCGACTTGAGCAGGCTGCACAACTTCCCGCCGACTCCCCAAAAATGACGAATGCAGAGCAGCCGGAAGCAACGGATATAGAGCAACTCAGCCCTGCAGATAAGGCAAAGGAAGTCGGGAACGGGCGACATCGCCTAACCATTGGCGGCTATGGCGAAATAACAGCGAAACGCTGTTTCTATTCTAACAAATATTTGAGATATGTGACGCCCGAGCTTTATAAAAACGACGGATATGGGGAGTTTGACCTCCCGCACGTGGTTATATATTTAGGTTATGACTTCGGTAAAGGGTGGAGTATGGGTTCGGAGATAGAGTTTGAGCACGGTGGTCCTGAGGTCGCAATGGAGATTGAAGAGAAAGAAGGCGGTAGCGAAGTGGAGCAGGAGATAGAGCGTGGCGGTGAGGTGACGCTTGAGCAGTTCTGGTTACAGAAGAGGTTCAACCGCTATGCTATCATTCGCGCCGGTATGCAGGTGGTGCCTGTCGGAGCACTGAATGCGTACCACATGCCCACTGAGTTCTTCAGCGTTTATAGATCTGAAGGAGAGTTTACTATCCTGCCAAGCACTTGGCATGAGGTGGCACTGACTTTTATGGGGTCAACATCGTTCGGATTGAAGTATCAGGCAATGTTTCTTCCGGGTCTTGACAGCGACCGTTTCAGCCGCAAAAACTGGGTAAAGACAGGTGCCGGCAGTCCGTATGAGTTCAAACTTGCCAATGTGTATGCCGGAGCGTTACGTCTTGATTACGAAGGTGTACGCGGACTGCGTCTGTCACTTTCCGGGTATTGTGGCAACTCGTTCCGTAACTCGCTTAGTAATAACATTAACGGTGACCAGTATAAGGGTGTGCGTGGAACGGTGTCTATCGGCAGTTTCGACTTTAAGTATGCCGGTCACGGCGTGCTGCTGCGCGGCAATGTTACGTATGGTCACCTCGGAGACTCGCAGTTGATTACAAAATACAACAGCACCAGTCAGGTAGCTAACAAAACCCGCGTGGCAAGCGATGCTATAGCCACCGGAATGGAGATAGGTTATGACTTCTTCAGTCTCAATGAAACCCTTCGACAAAAGAAACAACGTTTCTACCTCTTTGGCAGGTATGAATATTATGATTCGATGATGCTCTATGACGGCAAGAGTACTCCGATTAATGCGTGGTGCGGGCGTCAGCGTGCAGCGTGCGGTTTGAACTACTTTCCCATTGATGAAGTGGCTGTAAAGGCAGAGTTTTCATACGGCATATTGAACAAAAAAGGCGGAACGGTCATCTTCAACGACGAGCCGGCTATCGCTGTGGGTATAGTGTATGCAGGGATGTTCAAGTTGTAAAGAGTAGTGTGATAATTAGGGATTATCGAAACACCGAAATATCAACAAGTAACTAATAATAATAACTAATCAAGATGAAAAAACTATTTGTATCAGCAGTATGTGGCGTTATGCTTGCAGCTGCATTGGTATCATGCGGTGGTACCGGCAATGAAGAAGAGTTGAATGAGAAAGAAGCGGCACTGAAAGCCGCGATGACTCCTTACGTTGAAAAGACGGTAGTACCTACTTACAAGGGAATGGCAGATGCTGCAATCACTTTGGCTGATGATGTGGCAGCTATCCTTGCCGAGTCGAAAGCCAATCCGACATCAGACAACACCGCTCTTGTAGAGAAGGCGGGTGAGAGTTGGACTCTCTCGCGTAAGTACTGGGAGCAGAGTGAGGCTTTTCTTTATGGTCCTGCCGACTATGAAGGTATTGACCCGCATATCGACTCATGGCCGTTTGACGAGACGGGCTTCAACTCTATCATCAGCGATGCCACGCAGATGGATAAATATGCTGCGGCTCTTGAGACCAACGCCACTCTTGATGAGGAAGAGTACGGCGTTTTGGGTTATCACTCGCTTGAGTTCGTTCTGTTCACCAACGGCAAGGCGCATAAAGTAGGCGATTTCACCACCGACCAGTGGACCTTTATGGCAGTGGTTGCCAACGACCTCCGCAACCAGGCCGTTCTACTTGAAGCTTGCTGGGCAGGCGTGAGCAACATCAGTGCAGACAAGAAGGCTCTGCTTACCTCTGCCAAACTGATTGACGCAGCTAATAAGTACCCCGCCAACGGCGGTTTCGGTTCCTACATGACAGCCCCCGGCGAAGGACGCCAGTTTGTTACATACGAAGGTGCTGCCGCTCAACTTATCGAGGGTTGTTTTGACATCGCTGACGAGGTGGGCAATATCAAGATTGGTACAGCATGCTATGCCGCTGCCGACAATGTAGAGGATCGCAACTATATCGAATCACCGTATTCTCTCCACTCGATCATTGACTTTGAAGACAATATCCACTCTATTGAGCACGCTTATTTCGGCGCGGAGAGCGGTGATGCCTCACTGCATGACTACATCGCAAAGCAGAATAAAGATGTTGATGCCGAGATGCGTACAGCCGTTGACAATGCTATCAAGGCGATACGCGCGATACCCGAGCCTTTCTATGATAATGCACAAAGTGCTGCTGCAAAGGAGGCTGTAGAGGTTGTTGGCACGAATCTTGTAGATGCTATACAGGCTGTTCACCGTGTTCTGACAGGTGTTGAGTACGTGGCTGAAGAGGAAGAATAAAGGACGAAGTACAATGTACAATGTACGAAGGACATATAATAAAATCATCTATCATACAATGAAGCGATATTCATATATCCTTATGGCAGGAGCTGTGGCGTTGAGCTTCAGCGCTTGTCGTATAGAAGAAAAACCTACAGATGAGGTAACCGATTTGCCGGATTGGTATTATACCGGAGGCAGGCAAGGCACCGCATATCTGAGTACAATGAACTGCTTTGAGCAGCCCACGCCATCGGTTGAGAAGGCCGGTCTGGTTGATCAGTTCAACCGTGGCGATCAGCTTGCGGAACGTTCTTTCAATAGCAATGCCGCCGGCACGCGCTCCGGTCTCGGACCTGTGTACGTACGCTCGTCGTGCCAGCACTGCCACCCGCAATACTCGCATGGAACTACCATACAGGAGGGTGCATACAGCAGTTCGCGTGTCGGCAACGGTACGTTGCTCGTGGTGTATAATCCGCAGACACAGGCATACGTGACATGGCTCGCCGGTATGCCTCAACTGCATGCCGTAGCTCCATTCAAGGCTCCGCTTGACGAGAGTCTGATTAACGTGGAGTGGAAAACAGCTACCGACAAATGGGGAAACAAATTCTCTGATGGCGAAACGTATGAGCTTGTTTATCCTGTTGTTACAATGCCAAAAGAGGCTGTCTATTCTGCTCGTCCGGAGTTCGCGGAGGCTGTGAAGGCACTTGATTTGACAGACTATGATGTCATGGCAAACGCCACTTATGATGTTCTTTTAGAGAACACTATCGGTATCTATGGTTCCGGCCTTTTGGATGCTATACCTGAAGATTCTATCGTGGCGCAATGGGCAAAGGAAGAGGCTGCCGGAGCAAAATTGAATGAGAACTATTTCAAAGGTGGTCAGTGGGTCGGCTATTATGCTAACAAGCTGCAAGGTGACGGTACTCCGTACGTGCGTCGCTTTACCTATGCTATGTCACGCGGTCCGCTGCAGGACGGTGCCGGAGCAAATGCTATCTGGAATATACCAAACGTTACACGCTCGGATCGTCGTTATCATTACCTTGACCTCAACGGCAAAGTGTATGCTACTTGTGCATCCAAAGACCCGGACGTACAAGCAGGTTTCCCTGAGTATATTGAGCGCATTGACCCTAACCATGAACATGCCGACTGGTTCACTGATGATATAGAAGCCAACATCTTCAATTTCCTGACTTCCAAGTCTCTTCCCGTAGAGATGAATGATGACGAGTTTATTGAGATGATGGTATGGCATCGTGGTTTGGCAGTGCCTGCCGCTCGTAACGTTAAGGACGAGAAAGTGCTGCGTGGCAAGGAGTTGTTCTCACAAATAGGTTGTGCTACCTGCCATCGTCCGAGCTGGACGACAGGTCAGGACGATATTAAGGACCCGAACCTCTTCTTTAAGAATGCTAACACACAGTTGCCGCGTTATCAGAACCAGAAGATATGGCCATATACCGATATGGTACAGCATAAGCTTCACATGGAGAACGATATCCGCACCGGCTGGTGCCGCACCACTCCGCTGTGGGGCAGGGGACTGCACCGCCAAGCAACGGGTGACCAGTATGATGCTCGTATGCATGACACACGTGCACGAAACGTGATGGAAGCTATCATGTGGCACTTCTATTCAGAAGAGAGCGATGCTTACCGGTGTGCCGATGCCTTCCGCAACTTGTCGAAAGATGACCGCGATGCCATCGTAGCGTTTATCAATGCTATCTGATGAAAAGTAAACAACTTCGCACAATAACATTCTCGGCGATGGGCAGCATTATGGTGCTGCTCATCGTCGCATCGTTTGTGGAAAAGGCGGCAGGAACAGATATCGCCGTCAAGTACTTTTATACTGCCCCATGGACTATCGCACTATGGTTCATAGCGGTCGGCTTCGGACTTGCATACCTGATACACGAGAGAAAAGTAAGGCAAATCAACATTTGGATTTTCCTTCTGCATCTCTCTTTCCCCGTCATCCTTGCCGGCGCAATGATAACTCACATCTTCGGGCGTGAAGGGATATTGCACCTGAGAGTAGGTGAGCAAAACACCACTTTTATCAACCGACAAGGCACCGAAGAGCAACTGCCGTTTGCTGTTATGCTCGAAGACTTTGAGATTGCATATTACCCCGGCACAACAACACCTGAAGACTACATCAGTCATATTATTATTCTCAAACACACACTGCAAGGAGAGGAGGATAACGGCAGTAATATGAAAGGCTTTGTGTCTTCATTTATCGACGGATTCAAAGGGGCAGCATCATCTTCTTCGTTAGGCTCTGAAAGCACTGTCGACCTACCCTCTTTCAGCCCGGGAGAGATGACGCATTTCTCCTCTACTGAGGTTATCGAGTCCGGCACGGTATCCATGAATAAAGTTTTTCGCTACAAGGGTTGGCGCCTCTACCAATCGCTATACGATGAAGACTTCAAAGGCTCAGTCTTTTCCGTTTCTTACGACCCCGTAGGCATCACTGTAACCTATATCGGATATCTTATGCTACTCATCACTTCGTGCCTCTACCTCATCTTCGGGCATAGGCACTCCAAAGAGGCACATCAGCGACATCATCGCCATCGTCACCATACACACACACACGACTATATCGGGACAAAAACGATGATAGTACTTGCCACCCTGACGCTTAGTGCTTCTTCCTTTGCTGAGCCTCGCGCCCTGCAACGCCCCGTAGCAGAGACATTCGGCGACCTGCTTGTGGAATATAACGGACGAGTATGCCCTATGTCCTCCCTTGCTACTGACGTGACGCTCAAGTTATATGGTAAAAACTATTACAAAGCTCCTGACGGCACTCGTTACACTGCTAACCAAGTGCTGACCGGGCTGCTTTTCTATTATGATGACTGGGCAGCAATACCGCTCAAACACTCGCGTAAACCCGCCGCCAATAAAGAGCGTGAGATGATACGCCTTATGGCGGGCAACGGTTCACTCATCAAGATTTGGCCTGCCGAAGGCGGTTGGTTAGACATCAACCTTACTTCAAACAGCGGCAATGCGGCAGCATACGCTGAGATGGAAGATGATGAACTGCTTTTCCGCTCGTATGCGATGCAGTATGTGGCACATGACCTAATGCAAGGCAGGAACGTGGCGGCGAATGAGACATTACAGAAGATTCGCAAATATCAGATAGAGAAATACAATGCATTGATGCATCACACGAGAGGACAGGAGTTCTCGGAGAAGAGATTTCGCGCGGAGCAGTCGTTTCGCCGCATCAACTATTCGTTGCCGTTGGCGATAACGATGTTTATGCTGGGTCTGCTGTTCTTCGGTTGGTATTGTTTCCTTCGTGCCAAGGGCAGACATTTCCCTAATGTGTTAGGCTATGTCATGGCTGCCGGCTTGTTGGCGGCGTGGCTTTTCCTGACGGTAATGCTCGCATGGAGATGGTACGTTAGCGGTCATGTGCCGATGTCTAACGGTCATGAGACGATGCAAACGCTCGCGTGGTTTGCGATGCTCACGGCCATGCTTTGGTCATTGCGCAGCCGCTCTGTCTTGCCATACGGATATCTGGTTGCCTCAATGGCGCTGATGGTATCGGTGATGACTGCTTCCAATCCGCAGATCACGCACCTGATGCCCGTTCTGCAATCACCGCTTCTCAGTCTGCATGTGGGAGTGATAATGCTCGCCTACGCACTGCTCGCCTTTGTTATGTTCAACGGCATTGCTGCTCTCTTTATGAACAATATAGAGCAGCATCGCATGCGTCATCTAAGCGAGAAACTGCTGCGCCCGGGGGTACTGCTACTCGCAATCGGTATCTTCCTTGGTGCCGTTTGGGCAAACCAATCATGGGGACGCTATTGGGGATGGGACCCGAAAGAAGTGTGGGCACTGATAACACTATTCGTATATGCAGCACCATTACACAAACGCTCACTACCTTTCTTCCAAAACGTGCGTTTCTTCCACATCTACTCAATCATCGCGTTCTTGTCTATCCTTATTACATACTTCGGCGTCAACTTCTTCCTCGGCGGTATGCATAGTTACGCATAGACCGAAAGAAAAGGCTAATTCATTAAGAATTAGCCTTTTTTCTGTACATAGGTTTTGATTTCTTTAGAGCAAGCCATTGCTTAATAGGCGAGTGTCGTACAAGATGCCTATGATGCGGCAGTAATGCTGTATGTCGTCGAACGAGAGCGCACGCTCCTTGCGGTCTTTTAGCCATTTCTGCGCAGGCTGATAACCGCCGATATACATCTCCCATGCCTCGCGGGGTACATTGTCGAAATACTGCGTCTTGTTGATATATACTCTTGGAGCGCGGTGCAACTCCCCCTCATCATACACCACCTGCTCCACCACCGAATCACCGTCAATGGGGAAAGTGGCGGTCATGCTTGGCATCGTCTGCATCAGGTGCAGTCGCCGCAGTTGCTCACCGTATCGGCGGAAATGCTCAAACGCCGCCGCATCTTGCGGGTAAGGTATGCGCGGAAAATCCACTTTCAAAAACTCTTTATAACGCTCCCTGTATGTCGGCGAATGAAGCACACCGTAGATATAGTCGAAGATATTAGTAGCCAACATCTCCGAATGTTGGAAATCAGTAGCCAACGCTTCCAAGCGTTGGGAATTACAGCAACGCTCGGAGGCGTTGCCCACTATCTTTGCTATCCGCTCCATTATCGCCTCATCCATATTCACCCGACGCTCCGTATCTATCGAACCTTCTTCGGGATATAAGTATAGGGGAAAACAATAACCTGCTTCTTTCGTTTGAGAAGAAATAGTACACTTATCCGTAATAAATTCACTCACTAATATATGTTGAAAATCAAAAGTACTTTGTTGTTTACATACATTAAGCGCTATATTATCAAAGTCCAGTATCCCCCCATCAATAGCGCACAAGTTGCCGTGTTGCGGATGTGAGTGGGCAACGCTTCCAAGCGTTGCATTGTCGGCACGCTCGGAGGCGTGCCCCACTATCCCTTCGGTATCCCTATAGTATCCGTATAGTAAGTGACGCATAATTTCATAGCGAGGGCGAGAAATTACTCCCTTTTGTGAAGTATATAGTACATAACGTTTGTCAAAAGGTCTATATAAAATTGGAATAATGTTTGTAAAATTGATACTTGATTTAGCAGAAGCATAAGTCCAATCGCTATTATCTTTTATCTCATATTTTCTTCTAAATTCTTCTTCTGAAAGTTTATTGAAATCAGACTTTACGATTTCCAATTCTGCTATACTGCTCTTTATCAAGAGACTGTCGCGTGAAGTAACTATTCCGCAGGCTCCCACTTTCATCAACTCATCGATCTTAAATCCCTGTTCGTATTCTGCTTGGAGGGAGAAGTCTTTAGGCACGAAGAAGAACTGCGGTGCTTGCGGGTTGAGTTGTTGCCACTCCACCGACTCAAGGTCGTGCGAGCGCAGGTAGTCGTATTTCTCTTCCCGTGTGCCGTAGAGGTCGAAGTGATACACTTCGCAGGTATGGTTATTGTTCTCTTTCATCGTGGTTAGGATTAAAAGGTAGTTCGTCTTTGGGTTGGATATAATCAATGGCTTTTTCGGAGGTTACGATACCATGTCCGAGCCGTTGTTCAAGGTCTGTTCTTGCATTTTTAGCCACATCAGCACCCTCTTTGGCTACCCGAGCATTCTCCACTAATCCGTCAGGATTGCGCTCCTTGCTTATCTGTGTAGCTGATTCTTCAGCCAAGGCATTGAGCAGCAATTCCATATTGGTCATATTGTCGCGCAGGTTCTCTCCATGCAAGCCTTTAAGGTTCTTATATTCGCGCGTAGTCAGTCCGCTCCAAGTTTTTGACATAAGGTCGGTTAGTAGAGCATACTCCGACTCATTGTCTATGCCGCCTCGTTTCCATTCGTCGGTCAGCCCTTTGCGAATCTCAATGGTTTTTATCCGGCGGTTAATCCATGCCTCGGAATACCCTAATCGGCGGTAGTCTGCCACTGCCTGCTCAATGCTTCGCTCAGGGTCTTGCAGCTGGTGCAAGCGTTCTGCTCCTACGGCTGCTAACCATCGCTTCACCGGCTCGGCTTTCTTACTCGGGACGGAT
>CAKZZM010000153.1 GCA_937885465.1 uncultured Bacteroidales bacterium | reverse complement strand
CTGATATAGTTCTAATGGTTGCTTTATAACGGCCTACGACTGCCTCGCAGGCATCTGAGATTTCGCCTAATGTGGCACGAAGACCTGCTGCCTTGACAGCGAGTGCCAAGAGGTTCTTGCCCTTGCCGCAGTCTGCCCATGCCTGTACGGAAGCGGTAATCTCCTTGAGAGCCTCCTGTACGGCTGCTTCGTCGCGGTGGGCGCGGAGGTCTTTCAGACGGGCTACCTGCTGCTCGCGAACAACATCTAAAATAGAGAAGATTGGTTGCTCCCTATTGATTTCAGCCGTTCTATTTCTTGTTTAATTTGCTCAACGACCTCTTTGTTAGCAATCTCTCCGCGTAAACTATATACGATGAATACCTTACCACCATATTTGCTTATGAAATCATCAAAAGATGCTTTCATCCGCTCTGATAGAGAATAGCCGCCAAAGTTGGCATTTGCAGTAACTGGCTTTATCTGAATACCAAACTGGTATTTTCCGACTTTTGCCACATAGTCAATATCGCCGGCATGGTCAAGTTCAGGGTCGCTTTCCGCAAATTCAACATCTTTGAATATCTTTGAATATCTTTGCCAACCCGTCATTAACTACGGACTTCTCACGATTGTAGCCATCATAAGTACGATTGATAGTTAGATTATACACATAATCTATACAATCCTGACGAGAGATATTGTTGATGGCTTCCTGTATCTGCGGAATAACCAACTCGGTCATTTTGACATACAAGCGTTCACCTAATTCATGCAATGATTCTTTTGAGATACGCACAGGAGTTTTACCTGCCGTCATCGCATTTTCAAAATACCATGTTTCCCATTCTTCAAGTGAAGAAGGTTGGCATTGGCGAATTAAGTTCATAACCTCACCGACCTTATTGGGACGGGTAAGTTGATAGAGTTGGCAGGCGTGATTTAGTAAAAACTCCTTTTTGCCTTCAAATGTTTGTGAATAGATTTTCATATTTGGTCCATTTTATATGTTGCAAATTTCTGACGATACCTATATGGAGTAATCATATCAGGTAATGCTAATTTTTCTTTCAACAAGTGTGCATTGATAAATGTCTTGTTTTCCAAATACAAATAACACATAAGGTTATTATCTGTATCATATTTTACATCATCAAAACGCATAAAGACCCTATGACCTTTTGTTTTAGCTGCAATAAAATGTCTGGCTTGTACAGCGGTCAAAGGATTCGGCTCTACCCCAAGCAGACGTACTACCAAACCACTATTAAGTTCCACCATGTTTGGAGAAAGAACCTCTTTAACTGAGTAATACTCTTCACGTTCTCCGCTTTCTTTATTAATTTTAGAGCCAAACTGAAGTTTCTTGACATCAATTTTGTTATTCATCTTTAATGGGTCGTGGAACAGATACGGCAATTTATCAGTAAGCCCTTCTATATTGTGTGATTCTTGATCTACTTGATAATGAATCGTACTATTAGTCAACAAGTCACCTGCCACTTTTTGTTGGTAATATAGTTTAAAGTCAGGATTGATTTCATATCCTATTGAATCGCGTTGCAAGTTACGAGCAGCAAGAGCTGTTGTACCGCTGCCCATAAACGGATCAAAAATTGTTTCACCAGCAAAAGAGAACATCTTTATTAAGCGGGCAGGTAGTTCTTCTGGAAAGACTGCAATATGTCCATCTTGACGTGCGCCTGCGAAAGTCCAATGCGAAGCAAATAGTTTATTCCACTCGTCTTTGCTTATTTCTGATAAATCCTTTTGCTCTTTTGCGGGTGTTGGGGCTTTGCCCTGTTTCTTGAAAATGAGAATAAACTCATAATCAATCTTTAATATTCCATTGCGAGGATACGGAAAACTACCCATCACCACACCACCACCGGTGGTATGCATAGTGGTTTGCTTCTGCCATATAACAGCCCCCATATAGTCAAGTCCGAGTGTTTCGCAAAAACGAATTATCTCGGTACGAATAGGAATAACCTTATATCGACCATAATAGACAGAACGAGCAAATTGGTCGCCTATATTAATGCACAAGCGGCAACCATCTTTTAAAATACGGTTGCACTCTGACCATACGAGATTAAGGTTGTTAATGTACGATTCATAACTTTCGTTAAAACCGATTTGTTCATCATTACCATAATCTTTCAGTTGCCAATATGGCGGTGAGGTAATAATGAGTTCAACAGATCTGTCTGGCATCAATCGCATATTGCGGCTATCGCCTGTGATAAGTGTATGTTTGGTTTGTATCATAATTAACTATTTTTTTATTCCATCTTCAATGCTATGCTCAATATAATGTATTTATAGATAGTGTAATGTATACCATTACTAAAATCACAATAGACCTTATCTCCTACTATTTTAATATATGCGTCTAATCCACCTTTTAGACGCTTCCATACCCCATTGAATATGCCATTTCCTTCCTGATGTTTTATCAAGCAAAATAAACTGATACATGTTTTTTGTAGGATAAAGTTCAAAACTCCCTGAACCATATCCATATCCAAATGTAAGGTCATCACTATTAATGGACAGTGACCCTTCGTTATCAGAATCCAATGACCACTGGACCTGTTCAATTTTTCCAGTCTTTGTATCTAATTGTAATAATGTATATATGTTCTCTGTTGGATATAGTTTATAACGCTGTTTCAAAGACATATTAAGTTCAATATGCTCCAATAAATCGTTATTAGCCTGTATTAAACTATCAATCCTTATAATAAGAGAGTCGTTGTTCGACTTTGATGCATCTTGAGCGAATCCTATAGTAATGCTCCAAAATAAAAGAACAAATAATAATATTTTTCTCATATCGTATATATTAGTATTGAGAATACTTTTAATAAATTTTCTGTACGAAGTACACTCATATCTATTTTATTATGTTTTGATTAGTACAAGCACATCATTTTTTAATTGGTTTAATTCTTTATCTGTAGATGTTATATTTTCCATTAAGGATAATAATTTTTTATCATAGTTAGGGTTAAATAACACTTCCTCCCTAATAAAATTTAACATTGCCTTTTCAATTAGACTTTGTTCACAACCTAAATTTTTAGCATCAGTCATCGCTTGCAGATATAATAATTGCCCTGTTTCAATATTTCCTTTTCTATATTCAATTAAACCTTTTGTTGCGGTCAAGCAGACCTTTGTTTCATTTAAAACATTGGATCCTCTTAAGTTTACCTTCTCTAATGTACTTTCTGCTTTCAATAACTGCCCAGATAAAGCATAAGAATATGCTAAATTATTTATCAGTCCAATATCATCTGGATTTGCTCTTAGCCCTAAAAGTATAACGTCAATCGCTATTTTATACTCTCTCAAGTAAGTATATGCCATCTCGGCAGTAAAATAAATCGGATTCGTTTCGAATGGGTAATCAGCAATCCAATCTATACCTGTGGATAGAGCTTTTGTGTAATCATCCCTAAAATACGCATATCTGCAATCAGCTTCAGCCTTATTTTGTAGATATGAATAGTCACCGAATGTCAGTCCTATATTATTGTCTTCATGAATAATCCATTCGGCTTGGGCAAGACTATTGTCATTCGGCTCTTGTAATGCGAGATTCATATAATGCCGACATTTCTTTCGGTTTCCATTTTTCATCTCTAATGTGGCTATTGCACTTGCCAATTCAGAACAACTAAATGGTGTATATTTCCCTGAATCAATGAGTTCTTGCCCTTTTTTTACATATCTTGAACCACGTCCCATGGCAGAGTTAACAGCAATTTCAGATGCAATAATCCATGGGTCTGTTAATAACCATGGATTTTTAACCAAAACTTTATGTGCTAAATCATATTCTCCCAAATGTGAATACAGTCTTGCTGCACTTCGGGAAATAAAACGAGATTCAGGAGCCAACTGAACGGCTATTAACATCGTCTTTAGGGCCTTCTCTGTTTGCCCCAAATTCGTGTAATATCTTGCTAACTCACAATAATTTATTGCATTATAGGGGAATAAGATATTTCGCTGTTTCAATATTCTAATACTTTCGTGATAATGAGCATTTTTATTCTGCAAATCAGACAATTTACTTGATAATTCTGTTTTGTTTTCAAGTGTATTAGATATGTTTGGTATAAGACTTTTCGCACATAATAGTTGAGTAGAAGAACATTCATCAGAGTGTGCAACTATAAATTGTGCAGCTTCTATTACATTTACATTTTCTTTTTGTCCATTCGTTATTGCGGCAGAAATCAAGTCCGCAGCAAATGGAACACTCTTGTTCTCATTCCATGCACTTATATATTCATCAAGCGAGAATAAAGGAATAACATAATTATATTTTTTTGATGCTTGAAATTCACCTATTTTAGCCGTTTTTGAATATCCACGCCAATTAGGTAAAACATTTCTTATATCAACTTCATTAAATGATGCCATACTACTTCATTTTTAATAATTCTAATTTTGCCTTTTGGAGGGCGACATCTAATTCTGTTATTGTTCTTTGTAAATCATAATTTGGAATTTTGTTTGTCGCTGATAAATTGATAGGATGCCCTCGCTTTTCTGGATTAGGATTGCATAAATACTCAACTATTTTAACAATATCTTCACGAATACTATCTAATGGAATTTCATCACGCAATATTTGCAAACTCAATTCAAAAGCATTTGTTAAATCAATTTTCACATCTTCATATTTCAGTCCCATTTTTCTCATCTGTAACATATCAATAGGTAGATTCATATTCATTAATGCATTAAATGACATACCTGTCAGATAATATGATATAAGACCACCCAATGTATAATTATCCATTTGGCATAAGCGTTCTCTTATGTCTGAAAGTAAATAGCCAAAAATCGCTTCAATAGGAGCATAAGTCCAATCACCATGAAATGTGGTCGCTGGATATGGACATTCAATATTTTCATCAAAACATAATGATCTACCTAAATCCCCAATCTTTGATTCATTACCAAACTCCATAATGTTAGATGGTTTCAAATCTTGATGTGTAATGTCATTTCGATGTAAATTACTCAACCCTGTTGCTACATCTCTCAATGAGCGGAGCTTTTCTGACAAGGTATTTACTCGTGCGGAAAACTCCAACTTTTTAGAAAATTCAATAAATTTTCTTATATTGCCATTTGCTTTTTCATACACTATGTATGAGACTGTTGGAAATTGAAATTCCTTCAACTCCACTTCCCCAGAAGCCTCATATACCACAACTTTTGAAATCCTTTTATCTTTACAATATCGGGAAAGATTTTTCTCATAATTAAATTCTTTAAGTGCCCTCTCCATGTATTCTGGAAGAGTCAATCCACTTAATGAAGCAGGGAATACAACATTCTGATAATTTAGCACCTTCATAAAAAACTCCTTACCATCTTTTTCAACAATGTAACATATTGAAAAATTTCCTCCTGACTCACCTTGTGATTTATCAGGTCGTGGCAATTTTAATTTGACTTGCCAACCATCAATAATCTTACCCTCAAGATTACTTGCTGCAAACATTGCATCAATTATATTGTTATCATTCATAATGTCTCTGTTTATTGTTGTTTTGTTAGTTGTGCTATTACAAAACCTCGTAAGGTTTTGTATTGCTTTTGGTCCGTGGGTTGATTGTTGAATTGTTCTTGCCAATAGGCGCGGCGGTCGGGGGTGGTGAGTTCTATTTTGGCTTGTGATACTGCTTGGCGGAATTTGTCGTTGAGGTCATGCTGATGAGCGGTGATTTTCTTCGGGTCTTTGTGCTTGGGGTAGTGGGACACAACGGTTTCGCCAAGTCGATTGGCGTAATATATTTCACTATCGCTGTAGAGCCTGCCGTGAATGCCGCTGAAAGGAACTTCTAAATCTGCCTTAGCCATGTTTGTATTATTTTCGTATTATCGGAATTGGGATATATCGAGATATCGAATTTGTATTTGCTTTGCTGGTCTTTTCTCTTGGTATCGTCTTTATCTTTTGCCGTCCTTTTGCCGTGTTTTTGCCGTAGATAGTCGCTCGGAGATATGGTAAGGATGGCTACTTTACTATATTATATATGCTCATCGCCCAGTCCGGAATGGTTTCAGTGTATTGTTTAGTAAGGGTGCCGTCAGTTGTGCGAAAGAGCAGTCGGGCTTCTTGATTATCAATTGAGTTATCATAGAAATAGGCGCGGTCAATAACGGGAGTGATAATTGCCATATTGTTTATCGCACGCTCATAACGTGAGATAATCTTTGTAATTGGTACATCATGACCGCCTTTCATAACACGATTGGCAACACGCGATGCATTGATTTCAGGTGATGCAGTACAAATGAAGAATACTCTCACAAAATAGCCTGCATCTTTCGCCCTGTGTATGAAATCAACTTTACCATCACTTGACAGCACCGTTTCAAAAATCATATCTTTTCGCTCGTGGAGTAGCTGTTCGCGCAGGTTATCACAATAGTTGACTGCTTTGCGAACAGCCTTGATGTCGTTCCAATCGCCATAGATATGTTGCGCCACATCGTCCGGATTGATATACTCGCAACTCTCAGCCCATTGATGACGGATAACACGGCGCGTGATAGTTGTTTTGCCCGAACCATTGGGACCGGCGATGACGATGAGCAACGGCTTTTTCATAACGAGGCATTGATTTGTTGGTTAATACGAGCAAAGAAAGCGGAACGCATCTGTGCGTTGCTCTCTCTTACATCTTGCCCGACTTCATGCATAAGCATCTGTAATTGCTCGTCTGTCGGGTCTGTTTCTGAATTAAAACGATAGTCGTCCATAATGTTTATGTTTATTAATTATGCAAGGGCATATACCTTAATTATATGCCCTTGCATAGATAGAGTTTACTCCTGCATGAGTAGTTGCATAACTACTTTAGCAGAGTATGCAACCGGGGTGCCGGGACCGAAGATGGCAGCGACACCGGCTTTGTAGAGGAAGTCATAGTCCTGGGCGGGGATGACACCGCCGGCGGTGACGAGGATGTCCTCACGACCTAACTTCTTGAGTTCGGCAATAACCTGCGGAATCAAGGTCTTGTGACCGGCGGCAAGAGAAGAAACGCCCAATACATGAACATCGTTCTCCACTGCCTGCTTGGCTGCCTCTTCCGGGGTCTGGAACAAAGGTCCCATATCCACATCGAAGCCGCAGTCGGCATAGCCGGTGGCTACCACTTTGGCACCGCGGTCGTGACCGTCCTGACCCATCTTGGCAATCATGATACGGGGTTGACGACCCTCTTTCTTGGCAAACTCTGCCGTCAGACGAGAAGCCTCCTTGAAGTCCTCGTCGTTCTTTGTTCCTGCTGCGTACACTCCTGATATAGTTCTAATGGTTGCTTTATAACGGCCTACGACTGCCTCGCAGGCATCACTGATTTCACCTAATGTGGCACGAAGACCTGCTGCCTTGACAGCAAGCGCAAGGAGGTTCTCACCCTTGCCGCCGTCAGCCCATGCCTGAACGGAAGCAGTGATTTCCTTCAACGCCTCTTGAACGGCTGCCTCGTCGCGATGAGCACGGAGGTCTTTCAGACGAGCCACCTGTTGCTCGCGCACGGCGGTGTTGTCGATTTCGAGGATGTCGATGGGGTCTTCATGCTCCAAACGGTACTCGTTGATACCGATGATCTTCTGCGTGCCGGAGTCGATGCGAGCCTGTGTGCGGGCAGCGGCTTCTTCGATACGCATCTTAGGAATACCGGTCTCGATAGCGGCAGCCATACCGCCAAGTTTCTCAACCTCTTGGATATGCTCCCATGCACGCTCGGCAATCTGCTTGGTGAGCGACTCAACATAATACGAGCCTCCCCACGGGTCGATCTGCTTGCAGACCTTGGTCTCCTCCTGAATGTAAATCTGCGTGTTACGTGCGATACGAGCGGAGAAGTCGGTAGGCAGAGCGATAGCCTCGTCGAGGGCGTTGGTGTGGAGCGACTGGGTATGACCGAGTGCGGCACCCATAGCCTCGATGCAGGTACGACCAACATTGTTGAACGGGTCTTGCTCGGTGAGCGACCAGCCGGATGTCTGCGAGTGGGTTCTCAATGCGAGAGATTTCGGGTTCTTCGCACCGAAGGACTTCACAATCTTCGCCCACAGCATACGACCGGCACGCATCTTGGCAATCTCCATGAAGTGGTTCATACCAATAGCCCAGAAGAACGAGAGGCGGGGTGCGAAGTCATCGACATTCATGCCTGCGTTGACACCTGCGCGGAGGTACTCAAGACCGTCGGCGAGGGTGTAAGCGAGTTCGATGTCATCGGTAGCACCTGCTTCCTGCATGTGGTAGCCGGAGATGGAGATGGAGTTAAACTTAGGCATGTTCTTCGAGGTGTATTCGAAGATGTCGGCGATAATCTTCATGGAAAACTTAGGCGGGTAGATGTAGGTGTTGCGCACCATGAACTCTTTGAGGATGTCGTTCTGGATAGTTCCTGCCATCTCTTCGAGTTTGGCACCCTGCTCAAGTCCGGCGTTGATATAGAACGCCATGATAGGCAGCACGCCGCCGTTCATGGTCATGGAAACGGACATCTTGTTGAGTGGTATTCCGTCGAAGAGGACTTTCATGTCCTCAACAGAACAGATACTTACACCTGCTTTACCTACGTCGCCGACTACGCGTGGGTTGTCGGCATCGTAACCACGGTGTGTGGCGAGGTCGAAGGCGACGCTGAGACCTTTCTGACCGGAGGCGAGGTTGCGGCGGTAGAAGGCGTTAGACTCCTGTGCGGTGGAGAAACCGGCGTACTGACGGATAGTCCACGGGCGGAGGGGGTACATGGCACTGTAAGGACCACGGAGGAAGGGGGCGATACCCGACACATAGCCGAGGTGCTCCATGCCTTGGAGGTCTTCTTTGGTGTAAACGGGCTTGACGGGAATCTGCTCCGGCGTCAGCCAGTTGGCTTCGTTAGCTCCTTCGACTTTGGAAGCAGCTACTTGTTTGATGTCTATGTCTTTGAAATTCGGTTTCATAACTTTTCAAATTCTTTGTGTCAAAAAATATAATAGTTTTATTCGTCAAAAATTGAGGAAAATTGAGGAAAATGATTCTCTCTATTTCGAGTTATTTTGTTTGTCAAAAATTTAGCAAAATTAGGGAAAATGATTCTCTCTATTTCAAGTCATTTTATTCGTCAAAAATTGAGCAAAATTGAGAAAAATTATTCTCTATATTTCGAGTTATTTTGTTTGTCAAAAATTGAGTAAAATTGAGGAAAAATTATTCTCTCTATTTCGAGTTATTTTATTTGTCAAAAATTTAGCAAAATTAGGGAAAATTAATTTCCATTTTTGGGGGGTAATTCTTGAATCAAATGACATACAACCCTATAATTGTCGTTTACATTTCACATTAAAAAATGAGACATCATTGGTAGTTGAATTATAGATATATTTTTCAGAGCGAAAACTCTTGCCAAAGTTCATCAAGATACCTATTGGTTTCTTGGTTAAACGCATATAATTGAAAAGTTGTGCTCTATGTTCAGGTAGGATTGACTCCATAGCTTTTAACTCAATTATCACATCCTCATTAACAACTATATCTATTCGGAATTTCTTTTCCAACAATTGCCCTTTATAGAATACAGGAAGTTCAAGTTGATGTTGAGCATGTAAACCAATTGCATTTAATTCAAGACATAATGCCTCTTCGTAAATGCCTTCAGATATGCCATAACCTAATTCATTATGAACTTCAAGTGCAGCACCAATAATATCGTATGCTAAATCAGCGTATTCCAAAAGTTTCTTTTCTATCATAGTTGATGTCTTTAATCCAAAATTGAGAAAAATTAGAGAAAATTTTATTTCCTTTTCTTTTGGGTAATTTTTGATAATTTTTGACCAATAAAAAACTATCCTATTTTTTGACTATTAAATACTACTTCAAAAGTTTTTGGTTAAACGATTTGAGGGTGTCGAGGACATTTACGCGGACGTGGATGAAGTTGGAGATGCCGAGAGCTTGGAGGTCGGGCATGCAGGCGGGAGCACCGGCAACGACAAAGAGCGGTTCTTTATGCGCTTTGC
>CAKZZM010000152.1 GCA_937885465.1 uncultured Bacteroidales bacterium | reverse complement strand
ACCTCGGTTCTGGATTCCCCAAGATTATTGCTGCATGGAAAGAAACCAACTGGGGCGAGCCTATGCTGGAAAATAAGATAGACTTGGACGAAGTTGAATTGGTCTTGCCTTTGAAAGAATCGGATGAGCAAAAAGATGGGACTAACGCACATTCCCATTCATCTGTTGCGAAATCTCAGAAAACGCAACAGAAAACGCAACAGAAAACGCAACAGAAAATCGTGGCTCTGATTGAAGAGAACCCAAATGTGACTACCGAAGAAATGGCTAAATCGATAGGTATAGACAGAAGTAATATCTGGCGTAACATAAAGAAGCTTCAAGAAAGAGGTGTTATTCGTCGTGTGGGACCAGACAATGGAGGTCATTGGGAGGTAATAGAAGATTAAAAGCAATATAGTATGTTGGCATTTACACCATAGGCATACTCTACCCATACTCTACCCAAGGTGTAGCCATACTCTAAGCTGCTTCTAAGCTGCTTGTAGGCTTACTCATGAGTATGCCAAGAGTATGGCAAGAAGCAGGGTGAAAGGAGCATGAAAGGAGGCTAAAGGCTGACAAACATGATTTAAGGTGCCACAGGGATAGGCCGCTGACATCAACCGGAGCAATAGGACAAGGGACAAAGACGTTATAGCAATATGGAACATTGAGAGAGGCAAGCTCATAGCAAGCCTCTCTCATTCTATAGATACCTATATTTAAACTACTCTTTCCTCCATTCATTAGATTCTTTCGATTCGTTCTATTCGTGTGATTCTTTCCTACGCTACGCTCCAGACGATCTGCTTCGCTGTGCGTGTTCCTCCCCCATCTACTAACGAAAATCGTCCAATCATCTCAATCGTAAATCACTCGTCAAATTGTAAATTCTTTACCCGCAAGGGGTACGATCTCTTCGTGTGGTCCAATCGTCAATAGCTTCATTCGTTAGATTCGTGCAATTCGTGTTCAGTTTTTACCCCATCCATTCTCTAATTCTCTAATTCTCTAATTCTTGATTTCCTTTAACCTATAACCTTTCCTATTCTTTCGATTCGTCCCATTCTTTCCTACGCTACGCCCCGGACAATCTGCTTCGCTGTGCGTGTTCCCCAAAAACCACCCATCCGCGCTGTAAATCATCCAATTTACAAATTTACCATGCAAAGCGATGTCCGAGCTTGCGAGGAAAGAAATTTACAAATTTACAAATTTACAAACTTACAAATTTACAAATTGCTCTTTTATCGCTACCTGGTGAAGACTTCTCCATACCTTCTTGCTACCCTCTTGCTACCCCCTCCGTAAGCCCTCACTACAAAATTCGCCCCCAAATCACACTTTTTTACCACCTGTTTTTGTGGATTTTTTTGCATTTCTTTCCAAAATTGAACAATTTTATCGTTATTTTTGCATTTTTCCCCCAAAATATTTGCATAAGTCAAAAAATATTACTAACTTTGCAGTGGTTTTAATTAAATTACGATGATTATGGCCCGACCTATTCGAGAAACACCTATTCTTTTCGGTGACGAAGCACGACGTTTTGAGATGCAGATGCTCAATCCTAAAACCATCTCTGACGAGCAAAAAGCTCGCATGATGAGCGATTATGAGTTCTTGCGCTCTCGCTGCGTTAATTGTGCTTTTTAATTTATACCGAAATGAATAAAGAAAACATAGTACTGCGCCGACTTGGCGAGAACGATGCTGTTGCGCAGTTCGACTGCGGAGATGAAGACTTGAATGATTTCATCTTAGAGGATGCTTTGCTGTATTTCAAAGTCCGTCTGGCAACTACATATGTGCTTGAAGATAAGAATACAAAAGATACAATCGGCTATTTCAGCCTTGCGCATGACCGCATTTCTCTGACTGATTTCCCGAGCAACTCCGCCTACAACCGTTTCCGCAAACAATTCTTTGCACAAGGCAAGATGTTTAAGAGTTATCCTGCTCTCAAAATTTGCCGTCTAGCGACAGACTGCAAATACCATGGAGAAGGTATTGGGACAATGATGGTGAACACAATTATTGCCTCGTATCAATCTGACAATAAAGCAGGCTGTCGCTTTATTACAGTTGATGCCTACGCGGAGGCTTTGCCTTTTTACTACAAACAGGGCTTTGCACCTTTATCGAAAGAGGATGAAGAATCGCCTACACGGCTTTTATTCTTTGATTTGGAGAATATACATTAGTCTCTACTTTTTTAAAACATTTCTACTCGCCAGAGTTCACCCACCTTGGTTTCCCTTCCCTGATTTTCGGCATACAGGGAAAGTCTGTGTGAGAGGAAAAACTAACTTACGTTTTTCGAGGTTGATTAATCCGTATTTCGAGGAGGTATGGAGAAGGTATAGAGAAGGTATAGAGGAGGTATGGAGAAGGTATGGAGGGGATATGGAGGAGGTATGGAGGAGGTATGGAGGGGGTTCGAAAAATGTATATACAAAATTGGTGAAAAAAGTGGGATTATATAGCTGAAAATGAGTAAGTTGTGGGGCGTTTTAACTTTGGCGTTTTTGGCAAAAAGAGCCGTAAGTGGCTGGAAATGAATGGATTGAGTTGTGTTTGAAGGTTTCGCCCTTTATTAGCCATACAGGCGTTTGTTCTTGCAACCTGAAACCTGAAACTTGAAACTTGAAACCTGCAACCTGAAACTTGCAACCTGAAACTTGAAACCTGAAACTTGAAACCTGAAACTTGAAACTTAGTTCATAGTTCATTTCAAACCCGAATGGCCAAATCCCCCTGCGCCGCGAGCGGTTGCCGTCAGTTCCTCCACCTCCACAACTTTGGGTTGCTCGTGGCGGGCTATAACCAACTGGGCGATACGTTCAGCGGGTTCGATGGTGAACGGCGTATCGGAGAGGTTAATCAGTATGACCCCTACTTCTCCGCGGTAGTCCGCATCAATCGTCCCGGGCGTGTTAAGAACGGTGATGCCGTGCTTCAGTGCTAAACCGCTGCGCGGACGTACTTGTGCCTCGTAACCTACCGGCAACTCAAGGAAAAGTCCCGTTGGGAATAACCGCCTTTCGAGCGGATGCAACGTCACCGCTTCAGTGATACTCGTTCGGATGTCCATCCCCGCTGCTGCCGATGACTCGTATCTCGGCAATGGGTTGCTCGACTTGTTGATAATCTTGATTTTCATGACTTAATAACGTTTAGGAACCAGAACCCACAGCCCGTCCTCGACGATGCGAAGATGGATTTCTTCGCCCATCTGCACGGGGTCACCGTCCAAGTGGAACGGTGCTGCATAGTCGCGGATTAACGTCACTTCGCGCGTCTGCAACGACGTGACATTCATCCCCTGATCAATCGTTTTAGTAAACAGTTTGATGGCCAGACTCGGTGCTTGTATCAACGGGAACGGACTACAGATGACCACGTCCAACAACCCGTCTTGTATGCTTGCTTTGGGAGCAATAACGGCCGCAT
This sequence comes from uncultured Bacteroidales bacterium, assembly GCA_937885465.1. Classification (GTDB taxonomy): domain Bacteria; phylum Bacteroidota; class Bacteroidia; order Bacteroidales; family Paludibacteraceae; genus Colicola. The sequence continues at coordinate 18,228 of CAKZZM010000152.1, read as the reverse complement.
TACCCCATTGATTGCAGTTGGCCACCGTCAGCAGAAACGCCGTTCCGTCCAGATCTACCCCATCGACCACCACACGATAATGTTCCGGTTTGTACGTGAAAAGCAACTTGACAATCTCTTCGAGATACGTGCGAAACCCGCGACTGCCGGCACGTTGGAACTGCTCGGAGATAGTAGCATCGAAACCCGAACCGCACGTCACGAAAAACGGCCGGTCGTTCGCCATCCCATAGTCGCACTGCATGGGCGTTGCGTTGTTGATAGTCTCGATGGCATTCGCAACGCGGAGCGGCGTTCCTAAATGACGCGCAAAACCGTTCCCACTACCAATTGGCACCACACCCAACGCCGTCTGCGTGTCCCGAATGCCCGATGCCACCTCGTTCACCGTACCGTCACCGCCCACGGCCACCACGGCCGAGAAGCCCAAGTCGGCATAATGACGAGCCAACTCCTCGGCATGGCCTTTATACTCCGTGTACACGATATCCGCCATCCAGACGCGCTTATCCAACTTGTTATCAATGATTTTCGGGATGCGCCTCTTGTTCTGCGTACCCGAAATGGGGTTGATAATGAATGCAATATTCCTCATTGTCGTACATTATTTATTTTTTTGCGCACGTGCGAGTATCTCCGGCGCACGCTTGGCACAATTTTTGCAGTTCTTCTCGTATGTTACCAACCATCAAAATAGGTCTTATCGGCCCCGAATCGACCGGTAAATCCACGCTGGCCGAGTCGCTTGCAGCACGTTTCGGCGGCATGTGCGTCCCTGAATATGCCCGCAAGTACGTGGGCACTCTCGGTCGTCCGTACACGTACGACGATGTATGCCTCATTGCCGAACGCAACCGCTACGAAGCGCACACAGCGCAAGGACTCACATTCTTCGACACCGAACTCATCATCACCAAAGTGTGGTTCGATGAGGTCTATCATCAACGCCCGCAATGGCTGACAGCACCTGTGCCCAAAGACTGCCGAATGGATTTTTACTTGCTGACAGCACCCGACTTGCCCGCCGTGCCTGACCCCTTGCGGGAGAACCTCTCGCAGCCCGCTCGAGAGCGACTCTTTCGTCTTTACCTTGCCGAGACAGAGTCCACCGGCGTTCCATTCGCCATTGTGAAGGGCGTCGGGCACGAGCGCCAAGCACGCGCCGAGCGCATCCTTCAGGATTGGTTTAGCGGGCAGCGATAATAGCCTCGAACTTCTCCGCCACTAATGCAGCGCCACCGATAAGTCCGCCGTCAATATCCGGGCAGGCGAACAGCTCCGCCGCATTCTTCTCATTGCACGAACCGCCGTACAGGATAGTGGTCGCCTCGGCCGCCTCGGCCCCGTACTTGTCTGCAACCAGACTGCGGATAAACGCATGCATATCTTGCGCTTGGGAAGGCGTGGCCGTCAACCCCGTACCAATAGCCCAAACGGGCTCGTATGCCAACGTGATATGTTTCCATTGCCCAGCACTCAAGTGGAAAACAGAGCCGTCCAACTGCGCTTGCACTACCTCGTTCTGTTTGCCCGATTCACGCTCTTCTTTCACCTCGCCGATGCAGAAAATCACGTCCAGCCCGTTGGCCAACGCCAGCTCCACTTTGTTCTTCAGAATCTCGTAGTCCTCGTGGTAATAAGCGCGACGCTCGCTGTGGCCGAGGATACAATAGGTAGCACCCGTCGAGCGTACCATCTCTGCACTTACCTCGCCCGTGAAAGCACCTTTCTCTTTGTCGGCACAGTTCTCGGCCGCCACCTTGATGGGCGAGTCTTTGAGCAACTCCGCCACAGTCGCCAAGTGGATGAACGGCGTACCGATAACAACCGCACACGAGGGGTTCTTAACATCTTCTTTAAGTTGTGCAGCCAGTGCTACACCTTCTTGCAGGGTCTTGTTCATTTTCCAGTTGCCTGCAACCATTTTTAGTCTTGACATATCGATTTATCTTATAGTTTTTTGTTCCTCATATTGTATTTATCGACCACCGTTCCGTTACGCAACACCACTACGCCGGGATTGGCGCGAACGATGGTCTTCAGCGTCACGCCATCGCACGAACAGATAGGGTAGGCCGCGCCCGTCTCTTCCGTCCACAACGCTATCTCGTACTCGCCCGAACCCGTCACGGCATAGAAGGGCGTACCGCTCTCTAAAGCCTGTCCATAGAGGCGATTGAGCTTATCAGCCTGCCGTCTGTCTGCCTGTTCCAGCTTGTACATGACAACCAAGATGATGCTGTCTGCCTCAAGGATCTCGTCCGTCATGTCGTAGAGGTCACCATCGGCATCGGTGTAAGTGATTACGAAGTCATGTACCGGCGGCAATGGTGCTTCATAACCTTTCTTCACCAACCGCGAACGTTGGTCAACGAACGTCCACGTACTGTCGTTCTTGGGATAGTTTTCCAGCGTGAACTCCTCCTGAACGCCGTCTTTCTCGTAGATGAACGTATATTCGTACTCATCCGCCGGAGCGCCTTCCGGTATCTCCACCTCCATCTGTTCGGGGATATTGTTGCCTATCTTGTACGGCCGAAAATCTATTGGCGGCAGATGCAGTAGCGAGTAGGCCATCAGCGAACCGACACCTACAAAAGCAAGGCAGCAGATGAGGATATTTATCCCGACTACCCATGTCTCGTAGATATATCGACGGGTGCATAACAGAACCATCACCAACACCAGCAACACCACGTTCTTGCCGAACGTTGCCCAGTTGGAGAGGTGGATAGCATCGCCGAAACAGCCGCAGTCGGTGATGGGATTGGCAATGGCCAAATACAGCGTCAGGGGAGTCATCACCAACATCATCGCCAGTGCGAGCCAACTCGTCACTTTCGTCCACACGTTGAACGTGAGCAGCACGCCCAGCACGAACTCAAACGTGATGAGAGCAATAGCCGCCACCGGTGCTGCCGGTACGAGCGACATGAAGCCGCCACCGAAAGCGTTGAGGTAGTCCTCAATCTTATACACCGTCCCCAACGGATCTACTGCTTTCACAAAGCCCGAAAAGATAAAAGTCACGCCCAGCACAAGCCGCGCCGTATGACCCAGTGCCGCTGCTATTTTATTGTGATTCATCTTTTTCCATCAGTTTAATCAGGTAAAACACTGCATAATTGAGCATATCGAAATAGTTGCCGTCAGCCCCTTCCGAGACCAACGTACGGTTGTCGTTGGCTGCAATCTGCTTATTGCGATTGACTTTCGTGAGGATGATGTCCGTGAGGCTCGATGGCAGCATGTCTCGCCACGCCTCGCCATAGTCGTGGTTCTTGCGGATCATCAACTCTTTGGCCTCATCGGCATACTTGTCATACAACCGCAGCGCCTCCTGTTGACTCATATCCACCGCATCGGCGAACCCTTTCTCTATCTGTATCAAACCCATGATAGAGTAGTTGACGATTGCCATCAGTTCGCCGCGCACATCCTCGCCCACAAGGTTCACGCCCGTCATCTCAATCGTCCGGATACGTTTGACCTTGATGAACAGTTGGTCGTTCACCGTCTGTGGACGCATGATACGCCACGACGGACCATAGTCCTTCATCTTGAGGATATACACCTTGCGACATTCGCTGATGATTTTCTCGTATTCTTGTGTTGTGTTCATGCCTGATGGGTTGTGAATATGTTGATTAGCTCTTCTTCCGAGACAAGTCGCTGTTCGCCGGAAAGCATGTCTTTCAGCATCACTTGACCCGCGGCCATCTCGTTACTGCCCACGATTGCCACGAACGGGATATGGTTGCTGTCAGCATAACTCATCTGCTTCTTCATCTTCGCTGCTTCGGGGAAAATTTCCGTGCGGATACCCGCTTCGCGGAGTTTGTTCGCCCAACGGAGCGAGTACCGCAACTCAGCCTCTCCGAACGATGCGAACAGCACTTGCGTCTGTTCCAACACCTTTTGCGGATAGAGGTCAAGCTCTGTCAGCACATCGTAGATGCGGTCAGCACCGAAAGAGATGCCTACTCCCGACACGCCCGGCATTCCGAAGATACCCGTCAGGTTGTCGTAACGACCTCCACCGGTGATACTGCCCATCTGCACATCTTGCGCTTTCACCTCGAAAATAGCACCTGTATAGTAGTTGAGTCCGCGAGCAAGGGTGAGGTCAAGCTCTATCGTAAGACCTACTCCCGCCGTCTCGCACAGTTCGAAGATGGTCGTCGTCTCTTCGATACCTTTCTGCCCCGCTTCACTCTCTTTCAGCACTTCACGTAGTGTGGCCAGTTTGTCTTTATTACTGCCGCTCATGGCAAGGATAGGTTGCAGTTTGGCAATCGATTCGTCCGACAAGCCACGCTCACGCAGCTCGGCGTTCACTTTGTCTAACCCAATCTTCTCCAGCTTGTCGATAGCCACAGTGATATCGACTATCTTGTCCGGAGCCCCGATAACTTCGGCAATACCGCTGAGTATCTTGCGGTTGTTGAGTTTAAGGCACACACGTACACCGAGTCGGTGATACACCTCTTCCACTATCCGGATAAGCTCCACTTCGCTCACGAGACTGTCCGTGCCAACAACGTCCACATCGCATTGATAGAACTCGCGATACCTACCTTTCTGCGGGCGATCGGCACGCCACACGGGCTGTATCTGATAGCGGCGGAAAGGGAAAGCGATGTCGTTGCGATATTGTGTCACAAAGCGCGCAAAAGGCACGGTCAGGTCGTACCGCAACCCTTTCTCCGACACACGGCTCGTCAGTGCTCCAAGCGAACAACTCTCCAGTTGCTCTTGATTGATAGCATCACGCCAGTCGCCGGAGTTGAGAATCTTGAAGAGCAGTTTGTCCCCCTCTTCGCCATACTTGCCCATCAACGTCGATAGGTTCTCTATTGCCGGCGTCTCAATCTGCTGAAAACCGTACAACCGAAAAACGTCGCGGATGGTGTCGAAGATATAGTTACGGCGCGCCATCTCCAGCGGGCCAAAGTCCCGCGTACCTTTAGGAATGGATGGTTTGGTTATTTGCGTCATGTGTGTACTGATTTAGCTGCGATAACCGTTCGGTTTCTGTTTCTGCCAGTTCCACGAGTCACGGCACATCTCCTCAATACCGAACTGCGCCTGCCAACCCAACTCCGCTTTGGCCTTCGCGGGGTCGCAATAGCATGTGGCAATATCGCCCGCACGGCGAGGTTTGATGCTGTACGGAACAGGTACGCCGTTCACTTTCATGAAAGCGTTCACCACGTCCAGTACGCTGTATCCGTGGCCGGTACCGATATTGTAGATGGCGCATCCGCACTGACGTTCAATGGCTTGCAGCGCTGCTACATGTGCCGAAGCAAGGTCCACCACATGGATATAGTCACGTACGCCTGTGCCGTCGTGTGTAGGATAGTCGTTGCCGAAAACACCCAACTCCTGACGTTTGCCAACGGCCACTTGCGTGATGTACGGCATCAAGTTATTGGGGATGCCGTTCGGGTCTTCACCGATACGGCCACTGGCATGGGCACCGATTGGGTTGAAATAGCGGAGGAGCACCACATTCCACTCTTTATCAGCACGTTGCACGTCCATCAACACTTCCTCCAACATGCTCTTCGTCTGACCGTAAGGATTGGTGCAGTGACCTTTCGGACACGTTTCCGTGATGGGGATAATAGCCGGATCACCATACACAGTGGCACTGCTCGAGAAGATGATGTTCTTGCAGCCGTGACCACGCATCACATCTACCAGCACGAACGTGCCGTTCATGTTGTTTTCGTAGTATTCAAGCGGCTTCTCCACGCTCTCTCCCACGGCTTTTAGGCCTGCGAAATGGATGCACGCATCGAATTGGTGTTGAGCAAACACCGTTTCCAACCCGGCACGGTCGCGGATGTCTGTTTGGTAGAACGGAATAGACTCAATTCCAATCAGTTCCGCCACACGGCGCAGCGCCTCTGGATTGGAGTTGCTCAAGTTGTCAACGACTACAGCGGTGTGTCCCGCCTTATAGAGTTCAATCAAAGTGTGGCTTCCGATAAAACCGGCACCACCGGTTACAAGGATTTTCATATCTTATTGTTTTTAACGACGTTGTGTATTATTAGTAGATGTACGCGAAGAGGTCGATGTGCCCGAACTTCTCGAACTACTTGAACTACTTGAACTTCTCGAACTATTTGAACTATTTGAAGTTCTCGAACTGCTTGAACTACTCGAGCTGCGAGATGAACTTGAGGTCGATGATGCCGCGCCGCGGCGAGTGGTTGTCGATGAACCGTCGGTGTTGACGGTCTTTGTCGTCGTACGGCTCGTTCCGCTCGTGTTCACACGCGAGGTGGTGGTCGTCGTGGCAGGTGTCACCTTACGTGACGTGCTCGTGGTAGTGGATGAACTACCGGTATTCGTGTTCGTACGACTCGTTGTAGTGGATGAACCACCGGTATTCGTGTTCGTACGGCTCGTTGTTGTGGATGAACTGCCGGTATTCGTGTTCGTACGACTCGTTGTAGTGGATGAACCACTAGTGTTGCTGATTGTCCGGCTCGTCGAGGTTGATGTACTGCCGGTGATGGTTTTCGTATTCGACGCTACTCGTTGCTGCAAGTCGCGTGCGTTGCTGATAGTAGCTGTACGACTCACGCTCGACGATGCGGCCGATTCGGTGACGCGACGAGAGAACGACTGCTCGGGATGGCGCGTCTCGTAGTCCTTACGCGTCACTTGCGAGCTCGTGCGACTATAATCGGTGTAATGGGCACGGTCATCAAACTCGCAGTGGTTGCAATAGTGGTTGTTCGTGATGTAGGTGTTCACATACGCTTGATAATGACTGAGATAGACAGGTGCCGGTTTGGTGTAGTGATGCGGATAATAGTCCCAATAATACGGTGAATGCCACGGGCTATAACCCGCGCCGCGCCAACGAGCGAAAATAGGTGGTGTACGCACGAAAACAGGACGAACATAGTAGTTGGCACCATACACATAAGGCGCACCGATAATCTGCACGTAAGGAGTCGAATAGCTCATCTCCACCGTCAATGTTGCCACGTCTTGGAAGATGTTCTGCGCCAACACTGCTTGGATGACAATGACGTGATTATACCCATCAACTACCTCTATAACGCGCAGATAATCAACATATCCATCGTGATTGAGGTCGAGCGAGTTGAGCATGTAACTCGATGAGTTCAGCAGTCGCTCAAACTCCTCCAGCGTGTTCGATGCCGCAAAAGCAGCACCCACCGCTCGCAAGTCGAGGAAGAAACTGACATCCTCGCCCAGCGGAGTCACGTTCACCACTGTTGTCGTCGTCTTTGACGGCGTACTTTTGACGATAGTCGTCGTTTGCGTTGGTTGCACGTATGTGCTGCCATACACCACGCGAGTGGTTGGTTGCGTATAGACAACCGTCGGTGTCGAAGCAGGAGCCTCAGCAGTTGTGATAATTCGCGTCACGCAACTGCTCAGCATCACCGCCGCACCAACAATAAAAGGAAAAATTCTTGTCTTCATATCTCATTTACTAATTTACTATTCAAGGATGGATTGCGCCCATCGCGGCAGTTTCTCCACGTGTTGCTCCGACATTTTCCCGTTTCGGAAAGTCATCAGCAGTTTGGGTGCCGAGTTATGCGCCGAGTTGTCGTATATATAGCTTACATCGGCCACGCGAACGAGTGCGCGCGTGTTCAGCAGCGACTCCATGTACCGCGAGATGATTGTTTTCAGCGGAATACTATGCCCGCCTTTCATCACGCGGATGGCCACTCGACTCGCCTGAACAGTCGGCGAATACGTGCTCACGTAAATATAGATGACGTGGTAACCGGCTGCTTTTGCGCGCTTGATGTAGTCGAGTTTATTCAGGCCGCTTACCGTCTCAAAAGCGATGGATTTCATCTCTCTGAGACACGCCTCACGCTCTTCTTCGCAGTACGCGGCCGACTTGCGGATGGCGTTGTCGTCGTTCCAACCGCCGTACAGGTTCTGTGCAATGAAGTCTTGGTTCTGATAAACCATTCCTTTCAGCCAACCGTGTTTGGCTAAATGCGTCATGATGGTCGTCTTACCCGAACCGTTCGGACCGGCCATTATCAGCAGGGTCGGACGATTCTCCAGTTCCTGACGCTCCACGTCCATCGACATGATGTGCGTCGTCTCAATGTTCACGAAGAAATTCTCCAGCACCTCTTCGTTCGTCTCGGTAGCTTCTTCAGCGCATTCGTCTAAAGCCATCTGGAAAAGCTCCATCGGCATCTCTTTCGCCCCGTTCAGGCGGAACGAGTTGAAAGCATCTTTTGTGTTGTCTGTGTTCATGGTTGCCATGGTGTTATGTCTTGTAAAAGCGGATGACGCGTATCTTTCTCGCTGAGGATAACGCGCTCAGCGGGCAACATCCAGTCAATGCCGAGCGAACGATCAGCAATGCTGATGCCCGCATCCGCTTCGGGATGATAAAACTCATCGCATTTATACTGAAAAACAGCCGTCTCGCTCAGTACGGCAAAACCGTGCGCAAACCCCTTGTCGATGAAGAACTGACGATGGTTGTCTTCCGACAGTTCCACCGCCACGTGCTTCCCGAATGTGGGCGAACCGGCACGTATATCCACCGCCACATCCAATACTCTACCCTGCACGCAACGCACCAGTTTAGCTTGCGTATAAGGCGCACGCTGGTAATGCAGTCCGCGCATCACGCCGTACGATGACTTACTCTCGTTATCTTGAACGAACGTGACACTATGTCCGATTATCGGGGCTATCTTCTCCTCGAATTCGCGTTGCGAATAGCTCTCGAAGAAATATCCGCGACTGTCAGCAAACACGCGGGGTTCAATCACCAACAAACCGTCTATTTCTGTCTCTCGTATGTCCATATTTCCCAATTTGGCCGCAAAGTTACAAAAAAAAAATGAATTATGCAAATATTTTTGCAAAAAAACACCAAAAATATTCGCACATGTGGAGAAATGTAGTAACTTTGCACCGCAATTAGTATAGTACATTATACAAAATCAACCGAAAATTGAATAATGGATTATACCAATCGGCTCCATTTATTAACGTACCTCGCTGCTGACATCATCTGCCCGGCAGTTAAGAGTAAAGGGCAACTGCGAGAGGTCACTACGCTCGGAATTGACAAAAAATAGGAGAAGAAGATTAAACGATTGACGATTGAACGAGTTACGCAGAATGCAGTTTCTTTCCGAAGGACAATCGGCAACGCCGTACATACCCCTCCCCCGCAAGCGGGACCCCTGTCTAAGGTGTTCTTTCCTACGCTCCGGACGATTTGCTTCTTTCCTCACAGGCTGGGGGATGACCTATAGACCTATTTCGGCCTGAGTTCTTCGGTTGTATGAACGGAGGGGAAACTATTTCAACACGATTACTTTGGCTTGCTGGTTGTCCATGCCGGGCATGGTGGCACCGACGGGTGCGTTGATGTACGTGGGGTCACAGACCACATAACGGCGGTTGCCATACTGGAGCCAATCACCACTCTCCTGTGCTGTGAAAGCGACAGCCGCGGCGAGGTGCCCGGGGTAGTACAAAAGAACAACATCCAGACCGACTATATCCCGCACGAGGCGCGAGAAAAGAATGGCGCGGTCCTCGCAGTCGCTGTAGGGGTAGAAGAGTGTTTCCTGCGGGAAGAAAGCGCGGTCTCCGCCCCAAACCTCATCATCGTAGGCGTACTGGAAGGCAGTCTGTACCCAGTTGAGAATGAGTCCGACAGCATCGCGCTCGCTCAGTGATGCAATGACTTTCCGGAAGGGTGGGTAGAGTGTGTTTTGAATACTGAGGTCAAGCGGAGTGTTCGCATACGCAGCCCAGCGCGTAGTGAAATCGTTGTTCAGGTACGCCTGCGGATACGAGTCGAAAAAATCAATGAGGTTCTTGTTCACGCTGACGGTGGCAGTGACCCCTTTGCGCGAGGTCAGTGTACGCTTGGGTGCAGGCTCGTCCCCCAGTCCGGGCAGTTGTGCCAGTTGGAGCGAGAGTGATTTCTCTTTGTCGAACTTGGCGCGACATATTTGCATGGACGGAATCTTGTCCTCACCCACCATGTAGTATTTCACGCCGTCAAGGGTGAAGAACGTCAGCCCGCAGATGTTGTAGTCGCTTGCCACCAGCAGGTAAAGTCTGTTGGCATTCATGCCCATGCGTATGCGGTAGCCGGACTGCGACATGAGGAACGCCTGCATGAGTACGGCTTCGTTGGACTTGCCGTAACGTTTCTCGGTGGCGGCTTGCAGCACTTTCATGTACGCCCAGTCGCAGAGGTTGTTGGCTTTGCGTGCATCAAGGGCGGTTTTGAGGGTGATGTCGTACTTGGCGTCGGCAAGTTGTTGCCAGGCATCGGCAAGAGCGTTCTCTGAGAGGTTGTTTGAAATTGTTTGAGGTTGTTTGAGGTTGTTTGAGGTTGTTTGAAATAGTTTGAGGTCGTCTGCTTCGGGGAAACCGATAGTGACGATTGTGCCAAAGTACGAGATGGAGACGCGCTGGAAGGGCATGTCCTCTTTGGGGCGGACAGGCGCGATGGGTTCCGGCGCAGGCGCAGGCTTGGGTACGACTACCACTTTGGGTTGTACGGGAATCTGTTTGGGCTGCGGAGCGGGAGTGGTCTTCACGGCTTGCTTGGGTGTAGTGAGGGGTTTCACCGGCGGGAGCGGTTCGGGTATATCTACCTCTTCCGGAACAGGCTCCGTTAGTTCCTCCAAAGGCTCTGTGACAGGCTCCGTTAGTTCCTCTATTGGTTCAGTGGCGGGTCGCACCTGTGGCTTTGGCTCCGTTTTCGGTTGTTGCGGCACGGCTTCGGGCTTGGGGGCATCATAGACTACAGGCGGGAGGGTCTTCTCTTCGATGGGCTCGGCAGGTTTGTGTGCGGGAAAGGACTCCCATGCTTGGCGCATGAAGTCGGCATACGCTGCATTGGCACGCTGCCGGAAGGCATCGTACTCCGCCTGTTTGTCGCTCTTGAACTTGTCAAAGCGAGAGTCCTGTTGTTGTTTGAACTTGTCAAAACTGCTTTGTGCTTCCGCCACCAGCGCGATGCCGAGTAGGCAGATGGTAATGAGTTGTTTCATTGTATATTGTTTGAAATTGTTTGAAATTGTTTGAGATTGTTTGAGGTTGTTTGAGGTTGTTTGAGGTTGCTTGATAGTTTCCAAAAAGTAGGTCTTTTGGTGCACTTTTCGGAACTTATCTGCTTAAAATGACGCTTTTTCGGCATAAATAGCATTTTTTTCTTGCATATTTCGGAAATTATTTGTAATTTTGCAGTCAAAGAAGAAACCGGTATGAGTGAGCAATGGCATTGGCAGCGGTTCGGCACAGCATGGAAGGGTGTCGGTATCTATCATATTACTCTCATTGTATCTTCTCGTGAACCACTTTTGGGTACACTGGTTATACCAAACAATGACCCCGATGAAGCTAAAGTTGAATTAACACCATTAGGCGAACAAATCAAATCTTGTGTCCGTTCTATACCTGATTATCATCCCGAGATAAAAATCATAGGATTGAGAATGATGCCTGACCATGTGCATTTTATTTTGCATGTCATGCAAGAGATGCCTGTAAGTATTAAAGCTGCGTTACGCGGTTTTTGGCAAGGTGTCAAGATAATTGGCAGGGAATACTCATTGTCTGTTAGCCCGAATGCCATTCGGGACAATCAACAACGTCCACATCCTATCTTCACTGAGACGCCTTTCATTCGTCCTCTTTCCCGAAGTGGGCAACTGGATGCCATGATGCAATATGTCAAAATGAACCCTCAGCGCCTTGCTACCAAGCGCCTCAAGCCGGGCTTTTTCCGTGTACAGAAAGGCGTGGATATTAATGGAACCCTTTATGAAACAGTAGGTAACATAAGCATCTTGTTATCTGATTATCGCAAAACCGTCCATGTAAGCCACACCTTAGTTGAGGCTGCTACGGGTGGTGACTCAGAGCCTCTTCGGGACTATATGAACGGCTGTGTGTTGTCTGCAAGAAAAGGTGCAGTAATGGTCTCACCTTTCATTTCCCCACAGGAAAAAGACGTGTTGGCTGTTTTTCTTAAAGAACAGCATTCGGTCATTTATATAGCCAATAATGGGTTTGGCAAGTATTACAAGCCTTCTGCACTATTGTTTGACGCTGTTGCTGCCGGTCGCATGCTTATTGTCAGTCCATGGAAATACAATCCCGAGAAAAAACATATCACTCGCGAGGAGTGTGTTGCCTTGAATGATTTTGCTTCTTCCATTGCTACGCGCTCTTGTCAATAACCTTTTTCGCCGTCAATTCTCCCGCACACGCAGTGATCGTCCGCAAGGAAAGCACGCGCACACGGAGTGATAGCCCATAGGGCGGTACCCCTTGTGGGTAAAGAAGCGATCGTCCGCAAGGAAAGCACACGCAGTGATCGTCCGCAAGGAAAGAATATCATTCGGGTCCCCCCTATAATTTTTTTTACTATTTCAAAGAACGCGATTGTTAAATGTATGGTTGCACAGTGCGGGCTGCGCAAACGGTTATTGCTGGATTTGGGCTTTGAGGATGTTGCTGATTTTGGGAGAGATGTCGCGGTAGGCTTGGCGGGCAGCTTGTTCGTAGCCCAGGGTATGACCGCCCTTTTCACTGATGGCGTTCTCGTAGATACGTTGACCGGTGGCGGTTTTCTCCACGATGATTTGTGCATCGACATAGACGAAATACTGCTTCATGCCACTGATGTTCACGGTGTTGTACTCTCGTGCGGTGCAGGTGACGTAGATTTGCCAGTCCGAGCCGCTTGCAGCCGGCATGAAGGAGCAACCTATCTTGCTCAACTCACCTTGTAGTTCGCTTTTGAGCGCGGTGTAGTTCTGCCCGAACATCTGTGCTTTGCAGGAGAGGTAGATGTTGATGCCGTTTTTGAGTTGTGCTATATGTGCTGTCAGGCGGTGCTGGAGAGTACGTGTTTCTTGCAATTGCAGTGACTCTTCATCGGCACGGTCATCCACAGCGACAAGGAGTTGTTGCGCTTCATCCACTTCGAAGAAGAGGGGAAGAGTTTCTTCTGCCAAGTCGCGTGCTTGCAGTTTTTGCCCGTTGGATACTAATTGGTCTATTTGATCGAGGGAGGTTTCAATCTTGGTTAGGTCGATCGTGATTTTCTTCTCGAGTTGGCGTATGAGCGTGGCTTTTTTGACGTAGGCGAAGGCGGCAATAGTGCCGTTCTGTGGGTTTTGCCATGCTTCCACTTGCAGTCCCGGAATTTCCATATCTACAGAAGTGCGCGTGGCAGAGGAGAACTCCCTGACCGACTGGCGGAACGTGCCGTCCATGGTGCGTAGCGTCTGCGAAAGGGCTTGATTGACGGTAGTGTTCTGCACACGCACACGTATGGTGCTCACGGTTTCCACCCGCGCAGCGTCTTTTATCCGTTTCTGCGCTGTTTCCATGCTCTCGCCGCTACGCCGTTGCCCCTCCGCATAGCCGGTGAAATACTGCTCGGCGGGATAGAATGAACTGCGCATATCTGCATCGTACCAGTTCGGGGTTGTTTGGGCAAGGGTTGGAAGGACAAGTACAAATCCTATCAACAATGCGAAAATAAGTTTATGTTGTTTCATATCATTTATTTTTTTTTGTTGCAAAAGGAATAAAACTTTCGACATGGCTACTAATATTATCCCTACTTGGTTTTCAACCTATTGTTTTTTCCTATTCTGCGGAAATGGTGAAGAGTTGTTTACTGCATGACATCCGTCTCTGCCATAAGCTCCGGAGGAGAACAACCCGAAATCCGAGGTTGTTGTTGCGATTGCCGGGCGAGTTGTTGTTGCGATTAGCCACGCGGCAGTTCTGCGCGTTGTTGTTCCAACTGCCACCCCGATTCACGCGGTTAGACCCGGACGACCTGAGGCTCCCTCTACACTCTCCACCTTATGGATAATGCTGTTTCTATATTGTTTACTATACGCATGCCGAACAAAAGCAAACAATGGCAATATATGCTCCTGATACTGTTTCTCATTCCATGTGCCGTCTTCCAGCATTTTGTCAGCCATCCGATATTTCGCAGCAAACCGTCTTTTGCTTCTGTTTGTCAGATTAATTACTGCTCCTTTCAGACTATACCCTAAAAAGGCAGTTTTGTGAGAGGTAAGTTGCAACAAAGGTGGCTTCAGTTCTATCCTAAGTTGAATATTTGCGTATAACTGTACATTATGTACCTGTTGCCTCAACAATTCTTTGTCATCTCCAAATAATAGCATGTCATCCATATAACGGACGTACTCGGCGACCTGTAGTTTTTCCTTGACATAGTGGTCTAAGCCCGACAGGTAAAAATTGGCAAAATACTGACTGGTAAGGTTGCCAATTGGCAGTCCGCGACCTTCAGTAACAGCATACGAACGAACGATTTGTTCAAAAACAGACAGCAGTCTCTCGTCTTTGAAAATTCTATTCAATTGCTTCAAGAGTTCAGCGTGGTGAATGCTATCGAAATACTTTCTCACATCCAGTTTGGCAACGAACCTATAGTGCATCATAGCCTTGTGGGCAATATCCAATGCAAAATACACTCCTTTCCCCACTCTATTGGCGCAAGTTGAGTAAATGAACTGCCTTTCAAAGAAAGGGTCACACACATTCATTAAGGCGTGGTGAAGCACTCGTTCGGAGAAGCCTGCGGCACAAACAGTTCGTTCTTTGGGGTCATAAATTTTGAACAAGTGGTAGTTGCCTACACGTACGTTTCCGGTGAGAAGTTGTTCCCTTAAATCAAGCAAGTTGCTTCCCAAATTAGCACGATAAGCCTGTACGGGATTCTTTGCTTCTTTCCCTCTCTGTGCTTTGTAGAAGGCGAGCCGCAAGTTGTCCATATCGGCAATCTGCTCTATGAGAAAACCGGCACGTTTCATATGAGCGTTGGCTCTGTTAGGGTCTTTTGGTAGGACTCGCACATGGTACGCCCATACTTCTCAATCCTTTTTTGTCCAATTCCTTGAATTTTACGCATGGCAGCCTCATCAATTGACTCAAGTTTGGCAATTTCGGCTAATTCGCTGTCTGTAAAAACGGCATAGGCGGGTACACCGTCCTGCTCTGCCAATTGTTTGCGGATAGTCCTCAAAGAAGAGAATATAGCAAAAGTATCTGCGTCCAGCACTTCCTTATAGTCCACTTTTGCGGGCTTTTCACCGGAATACGTACTCCCCTGTGGAACATATTTCACGCAAAACGTCCAAAAGGGCTGATTTGACACAGAAACAATCTGTTGATCTACGGTCAGTACTTTTTGCCCTCGAAGAAAGGCATTCATTTCATCTGTCTGAGTTTGATTATCAAGGACAGGTATGGTGAAGATACGTATTTGCATATTCTTAAAAAAATCGAGTCGCTTCGCGACATTTACATTGTCTCCTCAACTGACTCGCGGCCACTCCGTTTGCCGCTTGTCCGTTTCGTTGACTTTTCTTTTTTGGCAGAGACCTTTATGCAGTAAACTCACGGGAGGAGAACAACCCGAAATCCGAGGTTGAAGTAGCGATAGCCGGGCGAGTAGTAGTTGCGACAAGCCACGCGGCAGCTCTGCGCGCTGATGTTCCAACTGCCGCCCCGATCCACGCGGTAAGACCCGGACGAAGGACCGGTCGGATTGTTGGTGTCGTAACTTGTATAAGAGCTGCTGAACCAATCTTTGCACCACTCCCACACGTTACCGGACATGTCGTAGAGTCCTAATGCGTTGGCACGTTTTGTTCCACAGGGATGGGTGGAAGAGCCACTGCTGTCGCTATACCACGCCACGACATCCACCATATTGCTACCGGCATATTTCGTACCATCGGGACGATTGCCACCTCGCGCTGCATATTCCCACTGCGCTTCTGTTGGCAAGGTGTAGGTCTTACCTGTCTTGTTGCTCAGCAAGCGGCAGAACTCCATTGCCTCGTCCCAAGAAACATAGTACATTGGGTAGTCGGAGCCGGTACCTCGCAACGGCCAATCAGGATTTGCCTTATTTTTCTGCTGATAAACAGATGTTCCCATCACAGCCTGCCATTGGGCTTGGGTGACCTCTAACATGCCGATATAAAAGCCGTCAACGGTTACGCGGCGGACATTCTGTTCGTCACTTTCGCAGTCACCCCCTTGTTCGCCGGTGCAACCCATCATGAACTCGCCGCCTTCTACCCAAATCATTTTCATGTTGATGCCCCAAGCAGTCTCGGTGAAGTCCTGGCCACTATTATAGGAAGTCGTATTGTAATTAGATAGATCTGAAGAAGAATAACCTTGACCGAATAGTTTTTTTGCTAATTGCGCGCACGCTGTTTGCATCTTCTCGGGGTCTTTCCCTGCAAAAACAGGAGGTGCAGAATTTGCCACTCCTCCTGTTTCCACATCAAGTACTTTAGCAGTGATGATAATTGTTGATGCATCATATACAGCGGCCTCAGCGATGAGCACATATTGGGCACCTGTCATCTCACCCAATTTCTTAATTTGGGCATCGCTGACCATACCGGTTCGCTGGAACTTTTGCTCACCCATGATAGAAGCCATATCAACACGGTCATATCCTTCATAGCCGGGAGTACTACTAACTGCGTATGTTAGATTCATTCGGACCTGAAGTTTTACGCCGTAGGGCACATCACCGGCTTTATCTACCGTTTCGAGAATGGCAACTTTCTTTGCTTCGCCCGCAGAAACAAAAGAAAAAGGTAAGGCAAAAAGTAAAATTAGAAATAGTCTTTTCATTGTTATCTTATTTATTGCGCATCGCTGAAATGTTCGTTGAACTCGTTTTTGAAGTTCTCGTAATCATCGTTAATACGCAGTTCGTCATCGGCTTGGATACCTTGATAGATGGGCTTAAGCAGTTTGTCGGCATCCAGTTCTACAACAATATATGTTTTGAAAATACGTTCTCCATTTTGTACGTAGGTGGTGGTTTTCCGGCAAGCGATACGATAGCCTGTGGCTTGGTCCACTTCAGTTAAGGTCATGCCTTCAACACGGCGTAAAGACTCACGGCTGAGATTTTTTCGCTGGGATTTTTTGTAATCGGTCATCAAAGCCTGAACATGCGTACTGATTTGCTCTCCCAGTTCTTCGATGGCTGCGGAGCGAGCCATTTCAACAGATAGTTGCTGCTCGTAGTCTTCGCCAATGCCACGGGCACGGATGAGTTCGGGCGTGCTCTCAAACTCCATGCAGGGCTCGTTGAACTCCACTTCCTGTAGGGCGGCTGCTTCTTCGGCTTTCTTGGCTTTAGCAGCGGCTTCTTTTTCGGCAGTACGTCGCTCGGCTTCTTCTTTTGCAGCTTGTTGCTCGGCCACTTTTCCGGCATTTTTCAGACTGTCCATTTTTATCTGATGACGGAGCTCGGCTTCTTCACGTTGTTGCTGTTGTTCCATCTCCCACTGGGCTTTCTTGGCTGCTTTCTTGTCTTTGTGGGTCTGTGCCGTAGCGGGTACAGTGGCAGCCATCAATGCGATTAACATGCAAGAGAAAAATGTTTTTGCTTTCATGATTATTTTGTTTTTAGTTATGCCGGCTGCTTGTCAGGGACGGAGAGTCGGCTTAGTCCGTATATGTCGCAGAGGTACATACACAAAAAGCGTAGACCTCGCTGTTGATTACTTACAGTTCGAGGTCTTAGCACACCTTAATAGTCAAATAAACAACAGGAAACCTACGCTGATATGACGAACTGTTTTGACGTATTCGCCAAAACGGGGTGTTGTCATACCCAATAGGCATCTATTGCTCACTTTGATTTTGACTATTAATCTGAAAGTTGCTAAGTTTCGAACTGTCAAATACAAAGCGTCAATAAACGCTATGATTGCTGAAATAGAGTGCTGTGGGGGCTCGGCGCACGCTTGCGTCGCTCTATTTCAACTGTCGTGATTTTGGACCAAAGAACTCCGGGTGGGAGTAAGTGGTAACAAAATCGGGTGCAAAGTTAGTAATAATTTTTGATATATGCAAATATTTTGGTGAAAAAATGAGAAATAAGTCTATTTTTAGGGGGGATTTGTGCATTTTTAGGGTGATTTTTCTACATTATGTTATTGACGATTGGACCACACGAAGTGATCGTACCCCTTGCGGGTAAAGAATTTACGAGTTTACGATCGATTTACGATTGAGATTATTGGACGATTTGCGCAGAATGCAGTTTCTTTCCGAAGGACGATTGGCAAAGCCGTACATACCCCTACACCGCAAGCGGTCCCCTGTCTAGGGTGTTCTATGAAA
>CAKZZM010000151.1 GCA_937885465.1 uncultured Bacteroidales bacterium | reverse complement strand
AGTATTTTTATCACACAAAAGTGTTGATAATTCAGAAAATTGTTGTAATTTTGTATTTGAGATAATTTAATCTGGCAGATTATATGCGAATTACCCCCCCCGTGTCAAGATTATAACCTTTCGCAGAAACCTTCCGTCCGACAAACAGGCGGTACTCATATCGTAGGTATGGGTACCGCTTGTGTCGGTTTTTTAGGAGTAGAAAATAATAAAGTCAAACAATAACTTCCGTATAATCAATACACACAAATGAAAAAACTACTTTTATCACTTTTGTCGGTAGCATTATGCTCGGTGCAGCTTAGTGCCCAATCCCCTCACCCTCTGCAAATGCCGGAGGGGCAGAAGGTAGAGTCTTCATACGACTCTTATCAGAAAATGATGTCTTCGCCTGAGATGAAGGCTAAGTCAGCAAAGATCGAAAAGGAGAACGTCTCCGAACGTTCAGACTTAAAAGCCAAAAGCGGCAATGCCGCCCTCTCGCAGCATAGTTCTGCTCAAAGCGTCAAGCAACACGCCAATAGTGGAGAACGTCTCCGAACGTTCAAGAGCGTAAAAGCCGCTCGCGACCGGAGCAACATTGGCGCAAAGCCGTTATTGCATAAGAGTGCTCGTCGCCTTGCCGTTGAAGAGCCAGAGGAGGGCACATTGCGCTTTGTGGTAGAGATACCAGAGGGCACAGAGTGTCGCGGCATAGCCCTGAAAGGCACATACGATGGCAGCACTTGGAGCGGGGCTGACACCTATATGGGGGCTGACTTCAATGCACAGATGTCGCCAAGCGAGTGCACGCGTTTTGAACTTGTGGAAGGGACGACAAACGTCTATACAGCTGACTTCCAAACTTTGGAGAGCGGACTGAGTTATAATAGTTACTTACATCTCGCCTGCAAGATATGCCTTATCTATACCAACGACGGTTCGTGGCAGGGTCAGGCAAGCGACTGGGAGCTGCTGACAGACGAGTGTACTGCTGTGGCGTATGTCGATGGCAACCTGTGCATCGAGAGCCGTACGGGTGTCATATCAGCCAAGGTAAACAGTTGGCAGATGAGCGAGTGTGAAGAAACGCTGACATATAATGTGTATGCTATGTTCCCGACATGCTCGGATGTCACACCGGAGATTGTCGGCTCCTTCAATGATTGGGCAGGTACAGCTATGACATACTACTCTGATTACGGACTATGGTATGCGCAGATTAGTGCTCAGGTCGGCAGCGAGTTTAAGTTCCGCAAGACAGGGACGTGGGAGGATGAACTGATGTATTACGATGCCGAAGCCGGCGAATGGAACAGAGCATCGAATATGGCTTTTGGTACTGAGACGGATGTATTCTTTGATTTCTCAGACCGGAGCTTGTTCCGTTGGGTGTCGTGCCCGGACTCTATCATTACTGAGCCATTGTGCTACTACACCCTTGTGATGACCGATAGGCTTAATGACGGCTGGGACGGCAACGGGCAGATGATGATTACCGATGGAGATTTTGTGGGGTATTATCGCTGCGAGTATGGTGAGTCGCCTACTACCGTGCAGGTGCCGTATTATGGCAATGAGGTGAATATCAGCTGGGTTGATGGTACATTTACCAATGAGATAAGTATAAGCCTACTTGCACCTAATGGTATGGGACTGTTCTACCATCCTGAGGATCAAACGATGACAGCAGGTGAACTGTTATGCACACTAAGCTCATCACCTTGTCTGACAGGAGATAATCCATATATTGCGCAGAACATCGCAGGAGTGGTGAATGAGGACCGCACGATGACTATAACTTGGGATGCAGTAGAAGGAGCATCCGGCTACCGCCTGACAATATTGAAACCCGATGGCACACAGTGGTATAGCAATTGGACAACAACCGACAATGTTGCTACTACAAGTGTTATTTCTGCCAATGGTGATTATACCATAACCATTGTCAGCTACGATGAAAACGGAATACCGTTAGGTTATGCTCAGCAGGTTATTTATGCGGAGGCGCCGGTGTTGGAGAGTGTGGACATTAGCGTACTTGTGCCGTCAGACTGCGAGATGGATATAACCGATGGTTTGTGGATAGTATGGTGGACAGATAATGACAATTTCAAGCATGTAGAGCAGATGACGCCTGCTGAGGCTGATAACCGCTTTAATATAACGATACATCCTAATTCGTATGTATATGGATATTATGTAGCGAATAGTTCTGATGGTGAGCAGCAGTGCTATGGGTGGTACAGCCTTGCGGCTTTGACACATTGCTCGGTGGTAGCAAAACTTGTCTTGTCATCATACTCTTACTCTTGGAATCTGTACCAGGATAGTGAGTGTTCGGCAGTGAACCACGATTATCGTCCGACAAACACCTCGTATGAGCTTGAGCCTGGCGCAGTAACACTGCACTGGACCATGCCGGAGGATATTACTTATTGTGAGGCTGTGCTGTATTACATTGATCCGGGCAACACATCTTTGTCAGTACATTATTACTATGCCACATATCAAGACGGTGCTTTCTCGGCAAAATGTAGGTTGTCGAATGTAGAAGATCTGCAGATAGCATACTGGGCTGTATATACGGGCGTAAGCATGTCAAACTATATTTTCGGTCATGAGGAGGGCTTTGTTGTTCCCGGTAATAGCAACCTGCCTTCAGGTCTGATAGCTGCTGCCAACGAGGATAACACCTATACTCTGTCATGGCAGGTTAATAACGACGAATATACTCAGCGCCTGACTGTGTATGCTGACGGCAATACATTGGTTAGCAGCTTAGAAGTTACAGGCGACAGCTATACTACCGTTGACCTGTCGGATTATAGTTATATTTACTGGGAGCTTACAGTTTATTCCGGTGATGAATATGTAGGTGTGTTGTATAGCAGTTTCTATGTTATCTCTGCCGATGCATCTGATGTGACGCTATATTTCTATATCCCTCAAGGAGTAGGTTTTGACGCTATCGACGGCTATACTTTGGCGCGTGCCGTGCGGGGTATGGCAACGCAGTTTGTTCCGCTTACAAGTGAAGGAAATCACTGGTATAGTGCCACTGTTACCGGCGTGGTGGAATCATCGCTGAAATTCAGTTTGATGAATGCCGCCACAGCCGATGAGGCTACCATGACTACAAGTGATTATACATTCTATTCGTATAACACGCCATATTTCTATGTCGAAAGATATGTAGGTGATGGCTCATTGCAAATTTCGAGATTCGATAATGCTGATTATTATGGTCACGATTTCGCCCCGTATAATTTGCAAGCTACCCCTCTTGATGGCAGGGTGACACTTACATGGGATGCAGCTGAGGATGCGGATGGATATTATATAGGGCTATATATAAACGACGAATTCATCTCAAGCAGGTGGTATGAAGGAGATGTTCGTGAAGCAATAATTGCTCTGAACAATACCGAAACTGCGGAATATACTTGGATAGTGAGTGCTTCTGCGTTCTGGTCCACCTACTTGCAAATCTACGGCGACACGTTTACCGCAGAACCTTCACCGTTTGTAGCAACCAATGTGCAAGCTACACCAAACGCTGACGGCAGCTGCACCATAACATGGGAGCCGGCACAAAGCGAGGAGGTAAGGTATTATGAGGTGGATGTGTATGACCCGTATGGCTATTATGTATGGGGCACAACGCTTGATAGCCCGCAAGAAACAGCTGTGCTGACAAGTGTATTACCAAATTCGGGTACATATCGCTGCAAAGTTTATACCTATGACGCAAATAGGAATTACCTGACGGAACCTACAGCTACATACTTTGATATATCTCCTGTTGAAGAGCGTGATATCACGGTGCGTTTGCTGCTGCAAAACGGCAATACTTATGACAGTAGTAACGGCGTGTATTTCTATACTTTTGATGCATGGCACAATATAACAGCCGTTGAGGCGGCAGATGAAGGTGAGGGGTGGTATAGTGCTACCTTCACCACCTCTGAGCCGGGGTTGCGAATAGGTGTCAGTGATAGCTACTGGGAATGTATTAACATCAGCGGTGATACCTGCTTTGAATATACCACCTATCTGCATGGCGTAGGCTGCGATGCACATCTGCTGAATTATACACCGTTCAACCTTGTGGCATCACCTGAACCCGGGCAGGTAACACTGTCATGGGAGGTACAGGATATGCCTACACGCTTCTATGTGACTGTGTATGACGCACAAGGAGAGACTATTTATAGAGAGTATTTCCGAGATGTTACCAACTGCGTACTCACATCATCGAACACAGAAGAAGTGGGATACTCATGGTCAGTGCAGCCGTATAGCAGCAATGTAGGTTATGGCGAAGAGGTCTTTGGCGAGGCGTTCGTGCTGCCGCCTTCACCATACGTGCCGACCAACATCACGGCTGCGGCTAACGGCGATGGTACATATACCATCTCATGGGAGGCACCGGCAAGCGGAACGGCGGAGTACTATTATGTGTATGTTTATACAGAAAACTGGGATAACATTTTCAGTGCCAATCTCACCACAGAAAGCACTGTTACACCGGTACTGCCGTTTGCAGGAACATATTTCGTGTATGTT
Organism: uncultured Bacteroidales bacterium; assembly: GCA_937885465.1. Taxonomy (GTDB): domain Bacteria; phylum Bacteroidota; class Bacteroidia; order Bacteroidales; family Paludibacteraceae; genus Colicola. The sequence goes on along the minus strand of CAKZZM010000151.1, from coordinate 4,504 downwards.
GATGCTTACGATGCCAACTGGAATTTTATCGGGTATAATGGCAGCGCATTCGAGGTTGAGCCTGTAGAGACACATGACATAGAGGTGCGTGTGCTTGTGCAAACCGGCTTTGAGGGTGTAGCTTACGATGACGCTATCACCCTTTACACCTATGATGTTTATAATAATTCCACAGCTATAGTTGCACAGGCTGAGGGTGCGGGCTGGTATGCTTGCACGGTGACAACCACCGACCCGCTTATCAAGATCGGAATGAATGGTAGCACCTTCACAATAGCATCTGACACTTGCTTTGAGTATGTCGGCAGCTTGCGTCTTGCTTCTTGCGATGCAGTGCTCAAAGACTACACGCCGCAGAACCTGCGGGCATATCCTACACCGGGCTTTGTGACTGTGGCTTGGGATGTGATAGATGCGGCAGATACATATCAGATCTTCTTCTATGAGGATAGCACGGATTATTACACGTACAGTCACTATGATGATGGCGATGCTCGCCAAGCTACTATCACCTTGTCGAACACTGAGCAGAAAGAGTATAGATGGTGCATAGCAGCAAGAGTGGCAGGTTATGATATGTCTGTTGTATGGGGCGAGCCGTTCACGGCGCAGCCGTCACCATATATGCCGACCAATCTCACCGCTGCGGCTAACGGCGATGGCACATATACCATATCGTGGGATGCTGCGCCAAGTGCAGCCGTAGCTTATTACGAGGTATATTGCTATAACACATGGAGCTGGAACAGCGCATTCTATCAGACCACAAGCGAGACTCGGTTTGTAACGCCGGTATTAGCCACGGGCAATTATGAGTGTTTTGTGAAAGCATTAAGTGTTTCGGGAACAAACTTCGGGACGATAAATGTTAATTTTGACGTTGACACAATAGCAGAACATTCGATTACAGCTCGCGTACTGATACAGCCGTCAGGCGGATACGCAATAGAAGATAGCGTGATGTTCTATACCTTCAATATGTATAACACCCCTACTGCTGTTCGTGCAAATGACGAAGGCGACTATTGGTACTCATATACGTGGACTACCACCGAACCTGCTATACGCTTTAGCATAAGTTCATATTCCGGCAGTGCTATAACAATTGCGTCTGACACCTGCTTGGAATACTTCTACGGACTTAATCTTGCGCCTTGTGATGCACAAGTTAAAAACTTCACGCCTACTAACTTGCAGGCAGAGGTAGGCACTGATATGGTAACCTTGTCATGGGAAGTGCAAGACGTGGCTGACAGTTATGAGGTGTATGTGTTTAGAGACAGCGTGCTATGGTGGCAGAACAGTGTAAATGGTACGGAGATTACAGTTGTGCTATTTGACACTATTGATGTGGAATATACGTGGGCAGTACAGCCGGTAATCCGCTACAGCAACTATTTGGATGCGGTTTTCGGCGAGGCATTTACCATACCTCAATCGCTTTGCGTTCCGTTTAACCTCAACGCTACACCTAACGGCGATGGCACGTTTACCCTGAGTTGGGAAGTTCAGCAACAGCCGGAAAGCTATTATACATACGTTTACTTGTATGACCCCTTTGGAAATTTACTGCAGTCGGGCAATATATATACGGGAACTTCATATACTACTCCCGTCCTTGCTACTGAGGGTGTATATACCTTTAGCGTTGACATATACAATAGAGATAATGGTTTAGATTACTGGAGTTCTTCGTCATTTGAAGTGGTGCAGCAAGAGGAGCGTGACATCACTGTTCGCGTGCTATATACGCCGGATAGTGAGTTTGATATAGCAGCCGGTGCAAACATCCTGCTCTATAATCCTGCTGACGATTCATGGACTGAGAGACCGATGACGGCTGAGGGTGATAATTGGTTCAGCTATACAGGCTCTACCACGATGCCTGCTTTGCAGATGCGATTGCAGAAACGGAGCACTTATTCTCAGGCTATCTTCGCTTTCAGCACGGATACCTGCTATGAGTATTGCTTCGATGATAGCTTCCGTGCAACAGGTTGCGATGCAGAAAGCCATGACTATCGTATCATACCGGAGAGTATGATGGCTGTGTCTGTTCCGGGCAGATTAGAACTGAGCTGGGAAAGTTTGGATATGCCAAGTTATTATTACCTGCAGATATATGGGACTGATGGTAGGTATATCTATAGCTGTTATGCGTACGAATCGACCTACACTTATTATGTTCCGGATAGTTATGACAGCTTATCTGTGGTTTGGTCAGTAACTCCAAATGCATATTTCCCGAGATATGGAACACAGGGTATGAATACTGTCTATGCTGCTGATAGCGTCACTCTGCACAAGGCTCAGATTGTGCTTTCCGAGCTTACAGCAACCTCTACTGACGGATTGCAGTATCACCTCAGTTGGCAGAGTAATGCTGACACCGTGCGCTATGAAGTGCAGATTGCTCAAAACGGCTATTTGGTAAAAAGAGATGTGGTGGCAACAACCTCGTATGATTTCTTATGCCAATTCAACGGAACATACACATGGTCTGTTCGTCCGATGGAAGCAGCGAGCGATGATTACTTAGGCAGGAGCGTAGCAGGTGAGTCGTTCAGCGTGAGTGTTGCTCCTGAATACATACGCAACCTGACGGGTGAAGCTGACGATATGAAACTGACCTTCTCATGGCTGACCGATGCTCAGCAGGTGTATGTAGTACTGTATGAGTTAGACTCCCTCGGAGGTAGTAAATATCTGATGGACTCAGTTCTTACTGCAAACACTTTGACCTGCGAGGTGGAGGATGATGCCGAATATAGGTTGTATGTTCTTCCGTATGTAGAGTATATGCCCGGTATGTTTACGGCAGTATGGAGTCAGAGGGCAACGGCCGTTGTGTCCACATTAGTCGATCACACATATCTCTTGACCGTTCTTATTGAGCAAGGAGGCGCGTTGTCCGGTGACGGGACAGGCACTTATCCCGCAGGCTACACAGTAGAACTCTATGCGTATGCGTTAGAGCATTACCGCTTCGTAGGCTGGTCGGACGGCTCTACAAATCAGTATCGTACACTAACCATAAATAGCGACATTACTATCACAGCTCTCTTTGAGCTTATACCGCAGCATATAGTAACAATCGTGCCCTGCGAAGGTGGTATAGTATATTACAATGGTGAGGAGGTGACAGATAGCTTGGTAGTTGAGGTAGAAGAGGACGCGTGGATATATGTTGAGGCTTGGGCAAATGCCGGATATAACTTACTGCAATGGTCTAACGGCTCAACATCCAACTATTGCTATTTCAAAGTCACCGAGGATGTGACTATCGCTCCGATGTTTGTTCAGAACTGCAATGTTGTGCTCACTGCCGGTGAGGGTGGCTCTATCACCTCTGTCTCCGGCTACTACACCACTGCGGGTGATACTCTCGTTTGCCGATATGGTGCTACTCTTAATATAAGTGTTACACCTGATGCAGGCTACAAGTTCGTAGGCTGGTCGGATGGCGATATGAGCGTGGTGCGCTTGATTACCATAACCGGTGATATGCAGTTAGAGGCTATGTTTGAACCTGTCACAGAACCGCTGAACCGCTACTATGTAGGTATTGCTACCGAAGGACATGGCTATGTGAACATCTCCACAGGATGGTACGATGAGGGCTCACAGATAACCCTGACGGCTACACCGTATTACGGTTCGCACTTCGTATGCTGGTCAGATAGTATCACTGATAACCCACGCGTGATTGTTGTCACTCAGGATATCAGTTTGACAGCTATCTTCGATTATACAACATATTCGCTGACTGTGCTCGCTACAGAAGGTGGTACGGTGAATGATAGCACCGTAAATGGTGAGTATTATAATACTTATGTGTATGGCATCACCGCTACCGCTGATGAGCATTATCACTTCGTAGGCTGGTCGGACGGCAATTCTTACTATGAGCGTAGTGTCTATGTAAATCGTGATACTACCATCACCGCTATCTTTGCCTTAGATCAGTATTCTGTAACCTTCCTTGACGCCGATAGCTCATTTATCGAGACACATCTCTTTGACTGGGGTGAGGTGCCCGATTGTACTATCGTGCCGAGCAAGGAGCCGGATGACGAGTATGAATATACCTTCATTGGCTGGACGCCTGAGCTTGAAGCTGTAACAGCGGATGCAGTATATGTTGCGGTATATGAGGCTACCCCCATTATCAGCGCAGTAGAAAATGTGAGCGATGATAGCCGACTCCGACCAGTGAAGTGCATTGAAGACGGTCAGCTCATAATCATCATGCCTGATGGCACTCGCTATAATGTTGCCGGTATACGCATACGGTAGAGACGCTATTCTTTAGCCTCTCTCAGTAGTGGAGAACGTCTCCGAACGTTCTATTGTACTTGCACATTTGTAACAAAAAAACTCCTGCCCGAAAGCAGGAGTTTTTTTGCCACCAACTCGGTCATTGGCGTTGTATGATTATGGTTTTAATTCTGATTAGATTTTTTGCCGGTTTGATGGCGCAATGGGGTTCCATTGTAACTGAAAA
>CAKZZM010000150.1 GCA_937885465.1 uncultured Bacteroidales bacterium | reverse complement strand
GATAGCGACTATTCTACTTTTGTGGGTAGTTACAAACCGACCAAAGAGAAACGCCCCGTGCGCAACGTGGCAGGCGACATAGTGAAACAAAATGGACAAGAGGTCTATGAAGAGGCTATCACCTACAACTTTATTCCGCAAGCATTCACGAAAGCGTATATCCGTGCTTGGCAGACTGATGAGCCGGTGTTCCTTGTGATTGAAGAAATCAATCGCGGAAACTGCGCACAAATCTTTGGCGATTTGTTCCAGTTGCTTGACCGCAAGAACAACATCTCGGAATATCCTATCAAGCCCGACCATGACCTTGGCTCATATATCAATGAGCAGTTCAAGAAACACGGCTGTGTTGCTCCCGAAGATTCGGCTATTTTCAAAGGTGAGGAACTTTGCTTACCGGCAAACCTCTATATCTGGGCAACAATGAACACGAGTGATCAGTCATTGTTCCCGATAGACAGCGCATTCAAACGCCGTTGGGAGTGGCGATATATCAAGATTGCCAAGCCAACCGACAAGGAAACAGGCAAGCCGTTTGATTGGCACATCGAGGGAGGCACCGATTGGTGGGAATTCTTAAAACAAATCAATCGTATCATCAATAAGATGACCAACTCCGCAGACAAGCAACTTGGCTATTTCTTCGCCAAGGCTGACGATGCCGGAGAAATCAAGTATGACCGCTTTGTTGCCAAGGTATGTTTCTATCTCTGGAACGACATCTTCAAGACCTATGCCATGGACGATGTGGAAACGGACTTGTTCAAGTTCAAATACCCAGACGAGGAAGGACTGGAGAAAGTGGGCAAACTCAACTTCACGGAGTTCTTTGATGAAAACGGCAAAGTAGTACCGGGCATTGTTCAGCAGTTCATCGAGAACGTGATGAATTGGAACGAATAACCTATACAATCATAAAATCATTATGGCACAACAACTTCAGATACGCAACTCCACGGCAGAGTTCTTGATTTTCCAAGCGGAAGACAAGCCACAAGGCGTGCAAGTTTTGTACAAAGACGAAACAATCTGGTGTACGCAGAAAGCAATGGCTATACTGTTTGACTGCTCTGCTGACAATATAGGACTGCATTTGAAAAACATCTTTGAAAGCGGCGAATTGGACAAAAATTCAGTTACCGAGAAAATCTCGGCAACTGCCGCAGATGGCAAAAATTATCTGACTCAGTTCTATAAGTTAGATGCCATTATATCCGTTGGTTACCGTGTCAACTCCGTGCGTGCTACACAGTTTCGCCAATGGAGTACCGCCATATTGCGTCAGTTTGCCATTCGCGGCTATGTTATTGACCGTAAACGAATGGAGAACGGCACATTTCTTAATGAGGACTACTTTGAACATCTGCTTGCCGAGATACGCGAGATACGCCTCTCGGAGCGGCGTTTTTATCAGAAACTAACTGATATATACGCTACAGCCATTGACTACAATCGCGATGCACCAACTACTCGCAAGTTCTTCAAAATGGTACAAAACAAGATGCACTATGCTGTACACGGACACACCGCAGCCGAACTGATTATAGAGCGAGCCAATGCGCAAAAGGAAAATATGGGACTGACAACTTGGGAAAAAGCACCATACGGCAAAATTGTCAAACCTGATGTAAGCATTGCAAAGAACTATCTCAATGAGGTTGAACTGCAAGACATGGGAAGACTTGTCAATGCAGCTTTGGATATGGCAGAACGTATGGCACAGCGACATATACCTATGACTATGGAAGACTGGGCAAAACGCATTGATACCATCTTAGAAGCGGGTGGCGATCGTATTTTAACAGATGCCGGTACTGTTACGCATGAGTTTGCACAGGCTTTCGCCGAGTCAGAATTTGAGAAATATCGAGTCCTACAAGACAAAACTTATGAGTCGGATTTTGATAGATTTATGTTACCCGAATTGCCTTTAGACGAAAAATAATGTATATTATCTTCGAGGAACATCAGTATGAGGCTGACACTGTAAAAGACGTTCTACACGGTATCAGTGAGTTGCAAGATGCCCAAAAGATGGTCAGCGTCAGTTATGTCGGCTATTACTACGAGCCGCATATCCATGACTGTGTGTTCATCTTGCCGAAGGTGCTTTTGAACGAGCAAGACCAGTTGGTCATTGGTGATGGCGTGACACTTGACCCTGCCAAGGTCATCACACCCAAAGGGCAGGAGAATAACCTCACACCGGAGTACCGCAAGTTCCTCTATGAGTTTGCCGTATGGATTTACCGCACCATAGCCGTCTATCATCAGCAGAACAGCAGTTCGCAGGCTATTTACTACCGCCGTTTGCCCCAGTCGGGAGCAGGCTCGCGACATAAGGCAAACACATACCTTGACATCATCCTCTCGCTTATCCAATTCAACAACGAGAACCAAGATTTCTTCCTCTACATAGTGAAGAACATCCACTCCGGTTTCAACAAAATCAATTGGACACGCACCATAAGCAGCACACCGGCACACTTGCAAGATAATGTGCCGCTATATCTCAATCCGGTCAATAGGAAACGGCAAATCAACTTCGATGAGGAACTATTTATCATCTTCTTCTCCATACTCAACTATATCAATGAAGAATATGGTTTCCGTGCCCCCATCAGCCTGCAATACGAACTGCTGACCAAGTCGCAGTTCGAGATATACCGCCGTGGGTATGGACGGACACGCTTGCGCGAGATACGCTACAAGTATTTCTCCGACAAGACCCTGCTCCTTTGGGACTTGTGCTATGCTTTCTTCGACAGCAGCTATCAACTTGCCGTGAATACCGACAACAAGGAGTATCTGCTTGCCAAGAAATACAACATCATCTTCGAGGCGATGATTGATGAACTAATCGGCACTCCGCACAATGATATACCCAAAGGATTAGCTGACCAAGATGATGGCAAACAGGTTGATCATCTTTACACCGACCTCGCTCTTACCTCGTCCGAAACGGAGAAACGAGAGGTGTATTACATCGGTGACAGCAAATACTACAAGATGTCAACCGACCTTGGCAGGGAGTCCGTAGCCAAACAATACACCTATGCGCGTAATGTCATCCAGTGGAACATTGACATGTGGAAAGACACTACCGATAGCAGACGCATGTACAATGAAACGCCGGAGGAGTTTCGCCGTGTGCGCTTGCGCCCGGATAGTGCCACCGAGGGCTACGACATAATTCCAAACTTCTTCTTGTCGGCAGATGTGGACGAGCAGAGGCAGTACAACCGAGGCAGAGATATGGAGGGAATCGACCTCAATATCCACCCGCGCATAGAGAACGGAGAGGAAAAGACTTTTGTGCAAAGTCATTTCGACAACCGGCTATTCGACCGCGATTCATTGTTGCTTCTATACTATGATGTCAATTTCTTGTTCATTGTACGCATGTACGCTCGCAACAACGCTGCCGAAAAAGCGGAGTGGAAAGCCAAAGTGCGTGAGATTTTCCGCAAGAAAATACAAAAGATACTTGCCGACAAGTACCATTTCTATGCCCTTGCTCCCAAACCGCAGACCTATGCCGAGGGTTATATGCAGGACAATCTGAAGACGCTCATTGGCAAAGTCTATCAGCCGTTTGATAATCCGGAGATGTACGTGCTTGCGCTCGATAATGACGACCCACAGCACGACAACGCCGACATCTTGCAGACACTGGGCGAACATTTCTTCATCACCGAGCAAGGCGCATACTCCAT
>CAKZZM010000149.1 GCA_937885465.1 uncultured Bacteroidales bacterium | reverse complement strand
ATATGAGCCGCAATCAATAATCACCGCATCCCCTTCGCACGAAAGGATGTGGCAGGCTTCTTGAAAAGGGTTGTTATAAAATGTTTTAATTTCCATTGCTAATATTTTATATTCAAAGCCTGATTACTTACTTTCAACTTTCAACTTTCCTCTTTCAACTTTCCACTTATGTAAACTCTAAACTTATTCGGTGGCGTTGCAGGTCAACTTGTTCTACCACAACCGTTACTGCTTGGTGCAGAGATAGTTTTTTGCCTTTCATGCGTGATATATGCAGTAGTCCGTCCTGGTGAATACCTAAGTCGATAAACGCACCGAAGGCGGTTATGTTTGTAACTATTCCGGGCAATACCATACCTATGCGAAGGTCTTCAATATCATGTATCTCATCGGAGAAATGGAAGGTCTCAGCCTTTCCTCTGGGGTCTCGTGCCGGCTGTTTAAGTTCTTTGATAATATCATTCAGTGTCGGTAATCCCACGTCCTCCGACACATATTTGTTAATATTAATTTGCTTAATCTTCTCCTCGTTTCGAATAAGATCGCAGACGTCGCAGCCTGCGTCTTTTGCAATTCGCTCGACAAGCGCATATCGCTCGGGGTGCACTCCACTGTTATCGAGCGGGTTGTCAGAAGTTGTAACGCGCAAGAAACCGGCGCATTGCTCGAATGTCTTTGCTCCTAATTTGGGTACTTTAAGCAGTTCTTTTCGCGAGCGGAATGGTCCGTTTTTGCTACGATATTCGACAATGTTATTTGCAAGTGCAGGACCTAAGCCGGAGATGTAAGTGAGCAGGTGTTTAGAGGCGGTATTTAGATCTACACCCACTTGGTTGACGGCCGATTCGACTGTTTGGTTGAGGGCGTTCTTCAGTTTAGTTTGATCGACATCGTGTTGATATTGTCCTACACCGATAGATTTAGGGTCAATCTTGACCAATTCGGCGAGTGGGTCTTGCAGTCGTCTGCCTATTGACACAGCACTTCTTACCGTGATGTCTTCATCGGGGAACTCTTCTCTTGCCGTTTCGTCGGCGGAGTATATAGATGCTCCGTTTTCGCTTACTACATAGACTTCGACATTTTCAATACCTAACCCATCAATGGTGCGGTGAACAAAATCTTCGGTTTCTCTTGAAGCGGTGCCGTTGCCGATTGAGATGGCTTCAATCTTGTATTTGTCAATGAGTTGAGATAGAGTTCGTGTAGCACCCGATATGTCATTGCGTGGCGGAACAGGGAAGATAACTGTATTGTAGAGTAGGTCGCCTTGCGCTGATAGGCATACCACTTTGCAGCCGGTTCGGAACCCCGGGTCAATGGCTAATACGCGCTTTCCACCGAGTGGGGCTGCCATAAGCAGTTGGCGGGCATTATCCGCAAAAATCTTTATTGCCTCATCGTCTGCCTTGGACTTAGAAGACGACGCGTATTCCGTTTCGATAGAGGGTTTGAGTAGGCGTTTGTAGGAGTCGTCAACCGCTGTCTCTACTTCTTTGGAAGACGGGTTGTTTGCTTTCACAAACATCCTGTATAGTTTATCTTGCACCTTCTCTTTATCAGGGCTGATATCTATTCTTAGCCAGCCTTCGTTCTCGCCTCGCCGCATGGCAAGGAGACGGTGTGAGCGTACGCGGGATAACCTCTCTTTAACATCGAAGTAGTCCTTGTATTGCTGTGCGCCTTCTTCGTTGGCTTTATCCTTGATAACTTTGCATGTGAGCATAGCCGTGTAGTCGAATTCTCGGCGGACGGCGTTGCGCGAGTGTGGCGATTCGCTGACCCATTCTGCGATGATATCTCTTGCTCCTTGCAGGGCATCATCGCAGTCTGCAACATTCTCATTTATATAATGCTCTGCGCAAATCTTCGGATTGAGAGTGGGCGACTGCTTCATTATCTGTTTAGCAAGCGGTTCAAGACCTTTTTCGCGAGCGATATCTGCGCGAGTCTTGCGATGAGGCTTATACGGCAGATATAGGTCTTCGAGAGTGTTGCCGTCGGTACATTCGTCAATTTTCCTGCGCAGTTCCTCTGTCATCTTGCCTTGTTCTTCTATCGTGCCGATAACCGTCTCTTTGCGTTTGAGCAGTTCTGCGAGTCTGCTGCTTTCGTTTAGGATGGCTGTTATTTGCATTTCGTCTAAGCTGCCGGTCTGCTCTTTACGATAGCGAGCGATGAAGGGTACTGTTGCTCCCTCTTCAAAAAGTGCAAGCACCGCCGCTACTTGTTTAGCGGCAATGCCTGTTTTACCGGAAATAATATCTGCTGCGGACATATATCTTTCAACTTTAGAATTATGCGAGACAGTCGTCAAGTAATTTGGTTATTAGTTGTTTGTCGAGCTTTTGCCCGATGAAGACAAGTTTCTCCATGCGGTCGCCGTAATATTCGTCCCAATCAGCGAGTAGTGCAGGTTCCCGTTTGAGTAGTTCTTGCAGTTCGTCTTGCGGCATCGTAGCGTACCACAGACCGGCGTTGCGTAGCCCGAATTGCTTGCCTGCCTGCTCAAAGACATAGCAGGTGTCAAACTCGTCAGCAAAGTAACAAATACCTTTGGCACGAATGATAGATTTAGGCCAGTGCTTTGCCACGAAATTATCGAATTTGCCGAGGTTGAACGGTCTGCGTTGTTTATAGACGAAGGTACCTATTCCGTATTCTTCCGCCTCGCCTTCATCGTGATGGTGATGGTGGTGATGGTGGTGATGCTCGTGCTCGTCTTCATCATCGTGGTGGTGCTCGTGCTCGTCTTCATCATCGTCGTCTTCGTCATCGTTCCCTTCGATTGCCTGAATCCACGCGGCAGATGAAGCAACATCGTCGAAGTCAAAGAGGCGGGTATTCAAGATTCTATCGAGTTTGACATCACCATAGTTGCAAGTGATAATTTCTGCTTTGGGCTGCAAGGCTCGGATAATAGTCTTAATGCGCGTCAGTTCTTGTCCGCTGACATCAGATGCTTTGTTTAGCAAAATGAGATTGCAAAATTCTATTTGCTGAATGAGCAGGTTCTCAATATCTTCCTCGCTTATATCAGGTTTGACAAGGTCGTCCCCGCTTCTGAACTCATCGCGCATACGCATTGCATCAACGACTGTTGCTATACAGTCAACAACAGGGAACCCGTCTTCTTTGAACATCGGCATCATAGCCGGCATTGAGCATATTGTTTGTGCGATGGGAGCCGGCTCGCATATGCCGCTTGCTTCGATAACAATATAGTCGAAGCAGTGCTGACGCACGAGTCCCTCTAATTGTTCCATAAGGTCAGTCTTCAATGTGCAGCAGATGCAGCCGTTTTGCAGAGCAACGAGATTATCGTCTTGCTGACTTACCATACCGCCCTGCTGAATGAGGTCGGCATCAATGTTAACCTCACCTATATCGTTCACAATTACTGCGAAACGAATACCTTTTTCGTTTTGTAAGATTCTGTTTAATAACGTAGTCTTTCCGCTACCAAGGTAGCCGGTAAGAAGCAGTACAGGAATGTTGTTATCCATACTTAGTTTCGTTAGTTTTAGCTGTTAATATTACGCACAAAGATAATTCTTTTTTTTAAGTTGTGCAATTATAATATTAAAAATGTGCGTTTTTGCGTAACTTTCTGAATATAATCTTGCGTAACTTCAGAAAAAGCAGTAACTTTGTTTCGCAATAAGTTGCTGATATGCAATTTTCATAGCATTAAAACAGAAATATTAAATTTGAACTGAAATGAATAAGTTGTCAATTATTATTGATTCTGTCCTTTGTGTGGCAGTTATTGTACTCTTTGTATTGTTCTTTACCAACAAGCAGTCGGCACCTCAGCCGGTTGTTGTAAATGCAGAGGGAGAGGTGGTGTCTGTTCAAGCAGAATTGCCGATTGCGTATTTGAATCTTGACTCTTTGCTTGTTAATTATGAGTTTGCTATTGAGGCAAACGATAAACTTATGTCAAAGCAGGAAGATGCTCGTCTGAAACTGAATACTCGTGCCCGCACATTGCAGCAAGAAGTTGATGATTTTCAGCGTAAGTTAGATAATAATGCTTTCCTTTCTCGTGAGAGGGCGGAGTCGGAGGCAAACAAACTGCAACGCAAGCAGCAGGAGTTGCAAGAACTGGAAGCCAAACTGACCCAGGATATTATGTTAGAGAATCAGAATCTGAATATGCAACTTGCTGATACTCTCACTAATTTTCTTGCTCTGTATAATGCCGATGGTCGTTATAAAATGATTATCTCCAACGCAGGCAAAGATAACGTGCTGATGGCAGACCCCGCTTTGGATATAACCGCTGATGTTATTGAAGGGCTGAATGCTCGATATAAGAAGTAAATAATTTGGCTCGACTGCGTTACAAACTATTCTATGTGCCGTATTGGCGCTATTTCATTGCTGACATTTTGATGTTGGCAATGAGTGTGTTTGTTGTGTTGAAGTGGTTCCCGCTATCAGCACAATTCCCTTTTCAAAAGTATAATGTTTTTGTGGCGATCTTCTCTGTTTGCTGGGTGCTGATGAGTTATCTTACTCATCGTTATGTCCGTGTTAAGCAGATGAAAATGGGCAGGTCTCTGATTAGATTGCTATACGCTTCGGTTGCTACTTTCCTCGTGATGCTGCTATATATGTACCTTGTGTCGGGGCGGCAAATGCTTTCTATTAGTGTACTACTGACGATATGGGTGATAATGTTGGTACTTAGCACCTTTTATCTTATTTTTGCTCATGCCTATCGTTATGCCACTTATAATGAGCCTGAGATAGAGCGAGCAATAGATAGAGGTGTTCAGCATGTTCTGAAAGAGCCTAAACCGGTGTCCGCTGAACGCCGAGAGGAAGCAAAGCAAGTGGTGAGGGAATATGCAGGCGAGGGGGCATATAACTATCTGAGCGAGCATATTGACCTCGTTTCTTCCAACACCTTTACTCTCAAGAGTGCTGAACTATATAATATTCAGAAACTCAAATATTATCGTTTTGATACTATTGTCAATTTTATGCCGCTGAACCAAATCAGAGGCATAAATCGTATGTTTGGAGTGGTGAACGACAAACTGCCGGACGATGGTATATTTGTCTGTTGCTTTGAGCCGAAGAGTACTACTAAGAAAAGGATACTCAATTCGTACCCCATCGGTATCAATTGGATTGTCTATTCCGCTCATTATCTATATAAGAGAGTTCTTCCGAAAACGATTGTAACATCCCGTTTATACTTTGATATAACTGAGGGTAAAAACCGTGTGTTGTCAAAAGCAGAGGTGTTAGGGCGGTTATGCTACTGCGGGTTCGAGATAGTAGATGAGCATAAGGTTGATGACCTCGTTTATGTTATTGCTCGGCGCTCGTTTAGTCCGCAGTCAACCGGCAGACGATTATACGGAATGATGATTCGCCTGAATAGGGTAGGCAAGGACGGCAAAGTCTTTAAAGTGTATAAATTCCGCACGATGCACCCCTATTCGGAGTTCCTACAAGCGTATATCTATCAGAAATATAACTTACAAGAGGGCGGTAAGTTTACTCACGATATTCGTGTTAATACGGTAGGCAGATTTATGCGTAAGTATTGGATTGATGAATTGCCGATGCTTCTTAACCTTTTGAAAGGTGATATGAAGTTAGTAGGCGTGCGTCCGCTCAGCAAGCAGTATTTCTCGCTTTATACACCTGAGTTACAGGAGAAACGCAGTCATCATAAGCCCGGATTACTGCCCCCTTTCTATGCTGATATGCCTAAGACATTGGAAGAGATAGAAGAGTCGGAAATGAGGTATCTCACAGCCTGTGAAGAGAAAGGTACCTTCCGCACTGATTTTGTATATTTCTGGAAGATTGTTTATACAATTCTCTTCAAGCGAGCACGTAGCCACTAATAAAGAGCGTGAGTGTACTTAAAATGAACGTTCGGAGATGTTCTCCACTATTGAGAGACGCTAAAGAATAGCTTCTCTACCGTTGAACGTTCGGAGGTGTTCTCCACTATTCTCAACATTGACAACAAATTTATGAGAAAAGCACATATTGCCATATTTCTAACCATAACTTTGGTGACTATTAAGGCGCAGAATATTCCTGTCGCACTTGAATATACTGAGTTGTATTCCTTCATTGAGGAACTGGCGACTGACGGAGTAATAGACAATGTTACAGAGGCTGTTAAGCCCTATACCCGCAGGCAAGTGGCGATGTTTCTGAAAGAGGCGACAGAAAAAGATTCGTTGCTTAATCGGCGACAAAAAGAAGATTTAGATTTTTATCTTCAAGATTTTGCTCTCGAACTGGATACCATTCCTGATTATCGGCTTTATGGGCGTGATAATGTGTGCCAATGGACTAATCGTAATACCTTTAATCTCTCGCTTGTGGAACCCGCTTTTCACTACAAAACGGAGAATAACAAGTTCAAAATGGTATTGAAGCCGATACTCGGTATGCATATCTATTCTTCTAAAAAAGGAATAATCACAAGGCGATGGTATGGTGCTGAATTGCAGATGGATATAGTAGGACATTTGTCAATCTGGGGTTCTTTACGCGATAATTCGTGGAATGGAAATAATCTCAAAAAGCAGTATATCTCTGATCCCATTGACGGTGCCAGAATAACGCAAGGCAGATTTTTGAATAATATTGCCGGTGTTCAGTATAAAGAAGCGAATTATGGTGGCGACTTCTCTGATTCGCGTGGTGGTATATCGCTTTATTCGTGGTGGGGTAGCATAGGCATTGCAAGGGAGAGAATACAATGGGGAGATGCATATCACGCTTCCAATATATTGTCAGGACATAACCCCGCAGTACCACAGGTCAACCTGCAACTCACACCATGCAGTTGGTTCCAATTTGATTATTTCCATGCGTGGTTGGTGTCGAATGTGTTTGATTCGGCGCATTATTATTCAGAGAGATATGAGGAGACTGTGACTAAACTGAACTATCGCCCGGCTAATAAGTTTATGGCAGCCAATATGTTCACTTTCAAGCCGATAAAGTATATTAGTTTCTCTTTTGGCAATTCGATAGTGTATGCCGAACAGAATGTGCAGGCTGCCTATTTTATTCCTATTGCATTTTACAAGTCACTTGATCACTTGTTGACGAAGGGGTTAGGTGTGGAGAATCAGAACTCGCAAGTCTTTGGTACAATAACTATTCGTCCTACGGATCATCTTCGTCTTTACACCTCAGTCTTTTTAGATGAGTTTAAGTTCGCCCGACTGAAGAAATCTAATCCCCAGAATAATCCCATTTCGTATTTAGTAGGTTTCAATTGGAGCGGTTGGCCTGTTCGCGGGTTGTCATTGAAAGGTGAGTTTATGCGCTCGTATATTGCTTGTTATACGCATTCAATAAGCGTACTCAATTATACCTCAAACTCGTATAATATGGGGCATTATATGGGTGATAACTCGCAGTCAATTTTCGCAGAACTGGAGTACAAGCCTGTGAGAGGGTTATCGCTTAGAATTAACTATGTTTGCGATACGAAGTACAATGTATATGATTATGTTCGCCATAAAGTGGGAAATATTATCTCGCAACAGCCTTTTAACGAGCGCACATGGCAGAACGATCAAGTCGGTTTTCGTGCTACATACGAGATTTTTCAAAACTGCTATGCGGTGGTTGATTTGTCGTATAATAACGCCCGCGGGTTTGCACCTAAATCGGAAAGAATTGCCGGTGAAGATAGAGGTTGGAATGTGGACGGCTCAAGTCAAAACCTCGAGGACGACAAACTCGCTTCATACTATCTTAATAAGTTCACTCCTAAATATTATCAAGGAAAGAATTTTGTATTCACCTGCGGACTGAGTTTCAGTTTCTAATTATCTAATTTTAATTTATAATAATTTTAAAAGTTTCCACTAATTTCGCCAAAAATTTTAATTTTTGGATAATTGTGGGTAATTGATAGTGGAGAACGTCTCCGAACGTTCATTTTAATTTTTGGATGATTGTGGATAATTGTGGGTAATTGTTGACCAAAAAACAAAAAAATCGAAGTTTTTTTCGCCAAATTCGTCTACTTTAAGACTTAGAACGTTCGGAGACGTTCTCCACTACCAGAACGTTCGGAGACGTTCTCCACATTCGCCGACAAAGAAATAATAAATTGTTGATTCTCTGACGTGGGAAACTTCAGTAATTTTTTAAATATTATCAAGCGTAATGCTCTGTTTATCGCGATGTTTGTCGGCATCGCGATTGGAGTGTTGGAAGTAATGGGGATATGGCATTGGATAGCCCCGTCGTGGTGCCTGCCGACGCTTATTTTCTTTATGCTCCTTTTAACCTTTTGCAAAATAAATCCGTTGGAGTTGCGTCTTTATACTTGGCATTGGATATTATTGGCTTTTCAAGTTGTTGTCAGTCTGCTGCTCTTTTATCTGCTACGTCCCATTGACATTGTTCTTGCGCAGGGTGTTATGTTGTGCGTCCTGATGCCTTCTGCTACTGCTGCACCAATCATTGCTGCGAAATTAGGCGGTTCAATTAAAACGCTGACCTCTTTTACGTTGCTCTCGTCGGTATCAACGGCTGTACTTGTTCCTCTAATATTCCCTTTGATAACTCATGTTGACACGCCTTTCTTGCAGACCTTTATCCTTGTCCTCAGCCGTATATCTCCTCTTCTTATTGCTCCTTTTCTTATTGCTTGGTTAATAAGGGTTGTATGGAATATAAGGGTGAAAGACCGTCCGTTTGTATTACCTGATTCTCTCGCTTCTCTGCCATTCTATTTGTGGGTATGCACGCTTACTATCTTAATGGCGAAGATGACACGCGATTTGTTCGCGTACGATGGATCGTGGCTCGTCCTAACGGGAATGTTCGTAGGAGCGTTAATAACCTGCCTTGTACAGTTCCTTTTCGGTAAATACATAGGAACGCGCTTCCCCTCCGAGGCGAATGAGGCATCTGTTAAGGAAACGCGCATCTGTGCAGGGCAGGCGTTAGGTCAGAAAAACACAACCCTCGCTATTTGGATGGCTGCTACTTATCTGCATCCGATATCTGCCTTGGCTCCCGCTGCATATATCATTTGGCAGAACTTATTCAACGCTTGGCAACTCGCCAAAATGAGAGATTAAGCCAACTACGCGGTACAACTCGTATGACGGAGAAGATAAGCTTACACTTAAGTTTGATATCTATAAATAACAAAAAGAGTTACGATGGGAACAACTCGTAATATAAGATTTCTTGTGATGGATGTAGATGGTACCCTCACTGATGGCAAGATTTATATGGGGCAGAGTGGGGAACTATTCAAAGTCTTTGATGCCGGAGACGGCTACGCCATAAAGGAGATTCTGCCCTCATTAGATATTATTCCCGTTATCATAACTGCTCGCCGGAGTCTAATTGTTGAGAATAGAGCAAAGGAACTCAGTATTGCTGAGTTACATCAGGGGTGTAGCGGGAAACTTGATAAACTGAATGAGTTATTGTTGCGTTATTCTGCGCAAGACGGCAGAGAATATTCGCTCAAAGATGTAGCCTATATAGGGGATGATATATTAGATCTGCAATGCCTTATTCCTATTAGTGAGGCGGGTGGTGTTGCTGCTTGTCCGGCAAACGCAGTCGAAGAGGTAAAGCAGGCTACCAATTTTATCTGCTCTCGAAATGGAGGCAACGGCGCAGTAAGAGAACTCATAGAAAAATTATAAGTGGAGAACGCCTCCGAACGTTCAACGGTAGAGACGCTATTCTTTAGCGTCTCTCAATCGTGGAGAACGTCTCCGAACGTTTGGTGGTAGAGACGCTATTCTTTAGTGTCTCTTAATAGTGGAGAACGTCTCCGAACGTTCAACGGTAGAGACGCTATCCATTAGCGTCGTAACCCTCCATTAAAATGCATATTTTAGGATTTGTTTGGCGGCAGTAATTTTGCAGCCGTCAGGAGCGCGA
>CAKZZM010000148.1 GCA_937885465.1 uncultured Bacteroidales bacterium | reverse complement strand
ATAATTGGCAAAGCGTGATCACATACAATGGGCGATGCGCAACCACGGGATAGTATTCTTCGTGGTTGGGGCACTATTGCTGTTCGGCATCTGGAGTCTGCCCCGCCTCAACAAAGATGAGTTTCCGCAGTTCACGCTGCGCCAGGCAGTCATCGCCGCCGTCTATCCCGGTGCGACCGCCGAGGAGATAGAGGAGCAGGTAACTAAGCCCTTGGAACGATTCCTCTTTACATATCAGGAGGTAAACAAGAAAACGACCTATTCCACCACCAAAGACGGTGTAGCCTATATCTATGCCGACCTGCGCGTGGACATCGAGCGCAAGGACGAGGTATGGAGCAAGATACGCGCCGGTCTGGATCTGTTCAAGAAGACCGGCCTGCCGCAGGGCGTGCTGCAGATAGTGGTGGTGGATGACTTCGGGCAGACATCCTCAATGCTGCTTGCGATAGAGAGCCCAGAACGAACACCGCGCGAACTGGAGCAGTTCGCTTACCGGCTGAGCGACCGCCTGCGTACCATCCCTACAATGGGTAAGATACGCCTGTTAGGTCAGCAACAGGAGGAGATAGCCGTGACGATAGACCCCGAACTGCTTTCCGCCTACGCCATCAACGAGAACACACTGCTTGCGCAACTGACCCTGCAAGGCTTCCGCACTCTCACCGGCGACGCACAGGGCACGATGATGCACGTCGGCGCACCGTATCTATCGGAGTACGAGATAGGCGAACAGATTGTGTGGTCAGACCCCGCCACCGGTGCCACGGTCAAACTGCGGGACATTGCCACTATAGAACGTCGCTACGCAGAAGAGAAGCAATATATTGATTTCTACGAGAACGCAGAGGACGAGGGTGCACACTGCGTGGTGCTCTCAATGGAGATGTACCCGGGCAACAACATCGTGGCGTTCGGTGACGAAGTGGAGAAGATATTAGATCAGGCAAGGCAGGATTTCCCGCCCGACCTGCAGTTCCATCGCATCACCGACCAGCCCAAAGTGGTCAACGACTCCGTCATGTCGTTCCTGCGTGACCTGCTTGTCAGTATCGTCATCGTCATCGCCGTCATGCTCATGCTCTTCCCGCTGCAGACAGCACTCGTGGCATCCACGGGCGTACCTGTCTGCACCGCCATCTGCCTTGGACTGATGTACCTCACGGGAATAGAACTGAACACCGTCACATTAGCGGCACTTATCGTGGTGTTGGGAATGATAGTGGATGACTCGGTGATTGTCATTGACGGCTACACCGAACTGTTAGAGAAAGGCTACAGCCGTTGGTACAGTGCCTCCGTCAGCACGCGACAGCTGTTTGTGCCGATGACCATCGCCACCTGCTCCATCTCCGGCATGTTCTTCCCGATGACTAAAATCATCACCGGTCCGTTAGGCGAGTTTGTCCAACTATTCCCGTGGGCAGTGCTCTTTGCACTGACCGCCTCTATCTTCTATGCCGTTTGGGTTATTCCGTTCCTCAGTTTCCGGTTTGTGCGCTTGCGCGACCCGAACAAACTCAATCGTTTTGAGCGAGGGCAGAACCGTTTCTTCGCCGGTCTGCAAAACAGCTATGAGCGTCTGCTGCGTTTCTGTTTCAGCCACTCGTGGCTGACACTTGCTTTTGCCATATTAATGGTGGTGCTGGGTGGTTTTCTTTTTACTCGGCTCAACGTGCAGATGATGCCCAAGGCGGACCGTGAGGTCTTTGCCGTAGAGATACACCTGACGGAGGGCAGCACGCTCCGAGAGACCTCGTTCGTGGCGGACAGCATGGCGCATGTGCTCTTGCGCGACGAACGCGTGAAGAACGTGACGCTCTTCGGAGGACAGGCATCCCCGCGTTTTCATGCTACCTACCAGCCGCAAATGGCTTCACCCGACTACGCACAGTTCATCGTCAATACCACTGGTATCAAAGCCACGAAGCAAATCCTTGCCGAGTATGGTCCTCGGTGGGAGAACGCGTTTCCGAACGCCTATATCCGCTTCAAACAGATGGATTATCAGGCGGTGGCTAATCCTATCGAGGTGCGTATTCAGGGCGAAGACCTCGAGGAGATGAATGTCGTTGCCGAGCAGATTAAGGCGCGCATGGCGGCGGAGATAGACGAACTGACATGGGTGCACAGCAACTACGACGACCAAGTGCCTGCCGTGGGTATCCGTCTGTTGCCCGACGAGGCGGCACAACTCGGCATCACCCAGTCTATGCTCTCGCTGTATCTCTCCCAGCTGACTAAAGGAACGCAACTGACCACCATCTGGGAAGGCGACTACGCTATCCCTGTTATGCTTTATACCATTGGCACCGACAGCCTCAACCTGTCGCAAGTGGAGAACCTGTTAGTGCCAGCAGC
>CAKZZM010000147.1 GCA_937885465.1 uncultured Bacteroidales bacterium | reverse complement strand
CTTTTTCCGCCATCTGCGCCAACTCGATCCACTCTTCTTCGGTCTGCCCCATGATTGAGGCGACGATAATCTTCGTAGGATAGTTCTGTTTCAGGCGGTGCAGGATATCGAAATCCTCTTGGTAGGGGTTTTCACTCAACTGCTCCATGTTCCTAAAGCCGAAGAAATCGCCCTGCTGCGCTTTATAAACGGCGTCGAAACGCGGCGACACCTCGCGGATGTCCTGCTTGCAGATTGTTTTGTAGAACACACCTGCCCAGCCTGCCTCCAATGCCCGCGCTACCATGTCATAGTTGGTGCAGACAGCGGACGAGGCGAGAAAGAACGGGTTCTCACATTGTATGCCACAGAAGCTGATGCCCAATGAGGGCAGAGGCTTGTTTTCCTCGATATTTCGGGATTTCGGGATTTCGACATCGCGAAGTTTATTCTTCAACTCCGCTATGCGGATGGGTCTGTCGTAGTGAATACAAGCTTTCTCTGCCGCCTCTATCTCTTCGTCGTTCAACTGCTCGAACAGCTCGCAGGCTGTCCATAGGTTGTCAAAACGCAATGCACGGATAGCACGTGCTGTTTTCTCGCCGCACGGTGCGGCAGCACACAGCAGGCAACGACCTGCTTCTTCTTGGATGTGGATCATAGTATTCTATTTAGTTGTCCGGATACTGTTATTTAACCACTACCAACACCGGTACAAAAGGTGCGGCAACGGTACCCTGTTGGGTGTCGTTGGCGAAAGGAAAAGCATCTACCGCCTCAAAGAGGTTCTTGTAATGAGCCGAATAATAAACCATTTTTATCAATTGATCATTTACAACTTGTCCGTTTGAGCCACTTGGTGCCGCGATATACAGGTAGAACAAGCCGTCTTGGGGTGAGGCAACGCCAAGACACTCCTCGCCACTGAAAGCGGCGAGAAGGTCTTTGTCGTTTAACTGAAAATCGGCTGCTTTGTCGGGGTACTGCGCCGCGATGTCCACCTTGACTACAGCGGTCATGGACGACGAGTAGTCGTAGTCCGTAGGAATGGTCCATGCGGGACGGGAGACATTACTAATGAACGTCTCAGGTTCTTTGTCCTTGTCGTTCTTGCAGCCGACTAAGGTGCCAAATGTCAATGTACAAAGTACAAAGATATACAAATGTTTCTTCATATTCTTATTGTTTTATGGTTTACCATGCTATTGTTTGACTTTCGCCGCCTTTGACAGGCATGCGGCTGCCGGCGAGGAGAGCGGCAGCAATCTGTACAGAGACTATCTCCGTACAAGGAGCGATGTAGTTTTTGCGTGTCATAGTCTCTGCCCTGTTATGGAGTATTGCTCTCCGTTTCTAATAATAATGATTTGTCCGTTGCGCAACTCCTTTGTACATGGTACATCGTCACTTTGTACATTGTACATCGTCCCTTTGTACATTGTACTGATGTCCGTTGGTGTGGATTGGATGCGTAGTACAGCCGGCATACCCTTGCGAACCGGCGAAAGTGCGGCACCTCCGGTGACCGCATGGAAGTATGCACGGAAACCAAGCATCTTAGCAGTCTCGTTACCTCCGTCAGACGGCCAGTAGAGTTCGTTGTTTCCTGCCAAGAACAAGTTGCTATGGTCGGCATCATCGGAGATATGCGTCTTGCCGTAGAAACCGACATAGTTCACATCGGTGGATGCCGATGTTCCCCCTGCGTCGTTCGGATCCCACGTAACGCCTGTAAAGTGCATTCTGTTGAGCACTTCGCCGGTGTTGGACCACTGAATGAGATACGGCGTGCCGTAGGAGAGACTGTTCCCCGCAAGCGGAGCGATGTTCAGCAAAAGCGTCCCCTCCGACACGGTAGCACTGACGAACTCATACACTTCTGCTCCGGCAAGCGGCGAAGAAGCTATGTCCGGCACGCTGAACGGAAGCGTCAACGTATTGAAACAACCTGCTTTGCGGAGCGTGCGGAAGATGTCGATGCCGGTCAAGGACGCGCTTCTGAAGGTCGCCAACTTATCTGAAACGACACTCTGCTCATCGTTCTCATCGAGAAAACAAAACTGAAACTGTTCCGGTTCATAAAAACTCCATCCCTCTGCACTCTTGTAGTTGAGTTTCGGTACGCAGAAAACAAAATCGCTTGCACAATCAACAAATGTACTACCTGACGGATCAAGCGTTGGGGGCGTTTGCGGACGGCAGAACACCCAATGCAGATTAGAACAGCCATTAAATGCATAGTTTCCGATGTTCGTCACAGACGGAGGCAAAACGACCTCTGTGATACCTGTACATCCTTGAAAAGCCGAGGTACTAATCTCCGTCACATTGTCGGGGATGATAACATCTGTGAAATCGGTACGATTCAAGAAAGCCGAAGCATAAACCGTAGCCGGTGATGCAGGGTCAGGCGAGGTGAGGACAAGCGTAGTGCCCTCTAACTCGTATTCCAAGTTCGTGCCGCAGGATGTGCCTGCGAGAGCCGTGCTTGCTGCCCCGACAAGCAGGGCAGCAAGCAGTACTTTATTTAAGTTTTTTGCCTGTAACATCATATTTCTCGTTGTTGCGGATAATTACTACATGGTTATCTTCGATGACCTTGCGGACACGGTCGGGGTCGCCGGCGGGTTTGAGGATAATCGGAGCCTTGAGCGAACCGTGGTGGCTGTCGGCGGTGTAGCCGATGGTCATTGGTTGTTCGTCGTTGGTCGTGGCAACAAGCGGTGTGCCGTCTTCGGTGCGGAAATGCACTTCTCCCATCTTGTCCGTGGCTATCGTCAGGAAATAGAGGCTGTCTATCTGCGTAGCCACTCCAACGAGTTCATCGCCGACATACGCCATGACCTTCGTACATGGTACTTCGTTACCTTGTACTTGGGTTATCATCGTCATGTTGGTTGCTCCGTTGCCTTGGAAGGCGGGTGCATTCTGCGGAGTAGCAGCGGCGGGCGTGTTGTAGAAACGTACAGTAACATCACCTGCACCCATGCGACGCATCAGGTAGCCTTCGCCGGGACGGAGTGCCGTGAGGTCACCCTTCCATTGCTTGTCGGCGGAGAAGTATGCAAAATGCCCGTGACTCTTGATGATGTCTCCTGCTGTGGCGTGCTCATAGTAGTCCGCCATCGCTTCCGTAATCGTGGTGGCATGGTCAAGCAGACAAGGCAGGGCACTCCATTGACCGTCGCCGCGCAGCGTGAGTTGTATGCTGTCATTGCTCAGCTTGTCGCCGTTGAGGCGTAGTGTGTTGCCGTTCTTGGTATAGACCATATACATCTGCGTGTAGTCCCAGCCGGTCAGTTTACCCATAAAGGCATCTTGGGTCTCGGAGTACGTACTGAACTGACGGTTAGCCGGGTTCTTGATCAAGTCTCCCTCTTTCCACATATCAGCTCCGCTCATGACGGTGTTCAGCGGTGCTTTATCCGGCGTAAAGGCAAGGTTCGTCGAAATCCAGTTCCAGCCTGCGAACAATACTATATTCTGCGTCTCGGAGCCGGAAGTGGTAAAGACTACCGGTTCGCCATCGGCGCATCCATAGACATTGCCGTGCACGAAGGTGATCTTGCGGTTAGGCGTGAGGTTGAGCATCTTGCCCGAACCTCTGCCTTCGTTCACCACCTCGTTGATGCCGCTGTAGGTCGAGGTGACGATAGCCTTACCTTTCGACATCTCTAAATAGGCCGAACCTTTGCCGCCGGAGTATTCCTTGTTCTCCGAGTCATCTGCACTGCGCTTTGAGTACGCTTTGGCGATGGTGGTGGAGCCACTTTGCGTCGTGCCGTTCTCCTCGATGTTGTCGATGTAGATGTAACTCGTCTTGTGTACATAGTAGTCGTTGCTCGCACCATAGGCATAGACGGGAATGACAAAGTGAATCACGTCCTGCCCTGTGGCCATCACAGAGTAGTGGCTCTGTTTCTCTAAATAATCGTTTGCCTGCACTCTTGTAGGCAGCAGAGCCATTGCCACTACCGCAAGAAAAAGAATGGATAATTTGCGTTTCACATACTATTTTGTTGTTTAATAAACTTTCCCACTTATTTCACCAAAAATTTTAATTTTTGGATAATTGTTGGTAGTAGCGAACGTCTCCGAACGTTCAATTGTGGGTAATTGTTGACCCCCAAAAAAACAAAAAAACGAAGTTTTTTTTCGTCAAATTTGCCTAATTCGCCGACAAAAAAATAATAAGTTGTTGATTCTCTGATGTGGGAAACTTTAGTTATTTATATTAATTCATTTTGGGTAGTGGAGAACGTCTCCTAACGTTCATACTTATAGTGGAGAACGTCTCCGAACGTTCATACTTATAGTGGAGAACGTCTCCGAACGTTCAATATTAGTGGAGAACGTCTCCGAACGTTCATACTTATGAGTGCCGTGCCTCATGTGAAGCACGA
>CAKZZM010000146.1 GCA_937885465.1 uncultured Bacteroidales bacterium | reverse complement strand
GTGAGCGTATAGGGCTTGACGGACATGTCCGTACTGTAATCATAGATATAAGTGCCGCCGATGGCCTGATTCTCTTTCACGAAACGCCGAGCATCGGTGGTAAAGCGGTTTTCACGAACAATGCTGTAGGCTGAATAAACACTCGGCACCAATACAACCAAAATCAACAATCCGTAGGAAATGATTCGCCGGCGCGAAGTGCCGCCTTTCTCTTCCACGACGGGGAAGCGCAAGTACTTGACCGCTAAGAAGGTAGCTAAAGCAATGAATATACAGTTAATGAAGAACAGATACAACGCTCCGCCTGCATAGTGCCAGTTGAGGTTGGCTATTCCGTAACCGACCGTACACAACGGCGGCATGAGTGCGGTAGCAATCGCCACACCGGAGAGAACAGTGCCTTTCTCTTTGCGCGATAACTCCAATATGCCGGCTATGCCACCAAAGAAGGCGATGATAACGTCATAAATGGACGGATTGGTTCGCGCTAACAGTTCTGTGGGATTGTCGGTCTCCAAAGGTGTTACAATGAAATAGAGTGTCGATGCCAAAAGACTGATGACGAACATAATGCCGAGGTTCTTGAGCGACTGCAGCAGCAGGTCCGTGTCGTTGATTCCCAAGCCCATACCGAAACCGATAATAGGGCTCATCAGCGGCGAGATAAGCATCGCACCGATGATTACCGGAATGGAGTTGACATTCAGCCCAACCGAAGCAATCACTATCGCCACAAAAAGGATGTAGATATTCGGTCCACGGAAAGGAATATTGCTGCGGATGTTCGCGCTGGCGGCTTGTACATCAATGTAATCCGTCAGGCTGAGTTGCATGCGAAAGAAGCGTTTCGCTCTTTTTTTGAATTCTGCATAAGTCATAAGAAAATTGAAAATTGAAAGTTTAAAGTTTAAAGTTGGTTATCGCAACCAAGCCGGTTGCGCCCCATTTCGCGGACGAGCCGTCCACGTCCCAGACGTTCTCCACTGCCAATCAACATCGCGGACGAGCCGTCCACGCCCCAGACGTTCTCCACTTGTATATAACCTTGGTCTGTTACCTAAATTGTTGTTCGTAGCGTTTGCGGGCGATGAGGTATTGGATGCGGGCGTCGGTCTGCTGCGAGAGTGCCTGCTCGAGTGTCGTTTGTGCCTGCATGAGGGCAGTGAGCGTAGTCAGACCGGCGCGGTAGTTGAGTTCGTTCAGGCGCAAGTTCTCCCTCGCGTCTTGCAAGTTCGTCTCAGCCGTCATTTCCTGTTGCAGGGCTTCCACCATCTGCTGATAGAGTTGCAGTTGGCGCAGGTGGAGTTGCTCGGTCAGATACTGTTGCTCGTTCTCAGCCTGCTGCAAGGCTATTTTCTGCTCCTTGATCTTGTGCCCCGTTTCCCACCACTGAGTGAGCGGCACTTGCAGGGTAGCGAAGACCATTCCGTTAGCGTTGGCATGGGTGCGCGTGAGGTCGTGGTAGCCGTAGGTGGCACCGATGGCTATCTGCGGCAGGGTTTTGCTTATTTCCATCCGCAAGCGCAGATACTGCGCTTTGACTTGGCAGTCAAGCAGTTGTTCTTCCAAGGTTAAAGTATTCGGGATTTCGGAATTCTCTCGGGATGCCGGTATATCGGGAAGTCGGGATGCCGAGGTTTTTTCGGAAGGTCGGGATAACGGTATTTCGGTATTCCGGTATTCCGGGACATTTTGTAAGACCGCAGGCAGCGTGTCGGCAGGCTGCACATCGGTTGTGAGCGGCAGACCGATACGTTGGCATAGGGCTTGCTGTGCGAGGTTGATGCCGTTAGTGAGTTGCAATATGCGGTTCTGCTGTTCAGCTCGGCGTAAGCGTATCTGTAGGCGGTCGGTCTCGGTGGCAAGTCCTGCTTGGACAGCCGTCTCTACGTCTTCGGCAATCGTGTCGAGCATCGCCGTGACGGCATCGAGTGTCTGCTGCTTCGACTGCAATCCAACCAAGAGCCAATAGGTCTGTTCGACTTCCAAGAGCAGATCGCGGCGGCTGAGGTCGCTTTCGAGCTGCGCCGCCTGTACTCCCACTTTTGCTAA
>CAKZZM010000145.1 GCA_937885465.1 uncultured Bacteroidales bacterium | reverse complement strand
AATTACATTGTTCTTTTGTGCGATGCTTGATACTGTTTTTTTACCTACAAATTCGCCCTTACTATTATACACATCTAATATGTATCCCTTCGGTATCCCTATAGTATCCCTATAGTCGGGGTTCGGAGTTGGTGCGTATGGGTACGCACTCGTCCCGAGTGCGATAGATTCCGCAACCGAAGACGGTTGCGTACCCATAGTATCCCAAATAAAGAAACCTATCGGGAACTGACCTTTGACATTATCAAAAGTATAAGAGGGCACAATAAAAGCGGATTTAAGTTCAGCACGGAACACGGAGCGGAAATCCGCGAAATTCGGTGCTTGCAGAATTTTCAACTTTGAAAATTCTGCAAGCACCGCGCCCGGGATTTCATGGTTGGCTCTAATAAAGAACTGAGCAAATAATTCGGCTGCTGCCGAACCGATAATTGACTGATATTTCTGATATACTTTTGTTTGATTGGCTACTCCTGCTTTATTTTTCCCCGTTCCCATCGATTGCTTCGCATTCCCTGCCTCCGCATACGGCGGATTGATATAGATAACGAGTTTCTTGCGCAGTTCCTCGTCTGCCAATATACGCCGCAGGTCTTGCGGCACTTTGTCGGCGTCTTGCAGGTCATCGTTCAGAAAGTCGAACTGAAACACATGCTTGGGCAGCAGGAAGTCCTGCTGCTGCATAAACCGCACATCGGCATCGTCAAGCGTAGAGGCAAAGATACGCTCTTTCTCCGTCAGTCCGTACAGCAGGTTGCCCGTACCCGCACAGCAGTCCCACACATAATACTCCTCCTGCCAGTTCTCGCCTAAGGTCTGTGCCAAATACTCCTGCGACAGTTCCACCCACTGATGCGGCGTGAAGAATGCCCCCTTGCGCTCACGGCGGTCAGGCTCTATGAGCAGGTCGCGACGCACCTGCATCTTCTCACGCTCACGCTTCAACGGCGGACGGTTATAACGATTCCAAAACGCTTGATGAGCCTTCTGCTTGTCCGTGAACTGCACATTGGTGAACATATCCATCATCTCGCTGCCCACCTTCACCTTCAGGTTCATCATATAGAAGTCCGTGCGCAGCAGCACTTTCAGCGACTCGCCCAACGACCAGTTGTTCTTCGACAGCGCGTCCGCAAGGAAGAAATCGGCAGGCACGATGTTCTCTTTGGCAAGGTTAGCCCAGTCGATTTTGATGGTGGGTTTGACTATCTCAAGCCAGCGGTTGAAGATAGCCGTCATACGGTTGAGCGTGATGTTGATTTTGTTCGTGCCCTGCTTCTGCGCCTTGAAGTTGTCGCGGATAAACCTACGAAGGTCTTTCTCGTCTTTCTCGTAGTCAAACAGTATCTTCTTGTCTAACAGCGGGGCGGCTTGTGCTTTTATCTTCAAAAACTCCGCCGAGTGGTGGTCAGACGGCGTGACCGACTTCCAATCCACCGTGTTCTCCAAATGCTCGTCAAAGAGGATCTGCTTCTGCAAGTCCGTGTCGTATGGCAGGAAAGCAATCTTCTCGGCATCAAAGGCAGCGAGGTACAGCGGCGGCAGATAAGTGTTGAAAGTCTTGGCTTTGATGATGGTGATGAGCAGTTGCACAAGCGAGTCGTCGATGTCCTGCTTGTCGCCTTTCTTGGCTTCGCCCCACAAGAAGAAGTCCGCATCGAAGAGGTCGAGCGCATCTTCGGGCATAGGCAATGCCACCGAGAAATCGATGTTGCCCACTATCTGCGTGGTGTCAAACTGCTCGAAGAAATCGGCTGCCACCTTGTTCTTCAACTCTTCTTCACGGATGAGGAGATTATATTTTGCCATAGGGATATGTCATTGACAATTAGTAAAATGGCGTCCTTTACATGTCATACCCGGGATCTTTGGCGAGATGCCCTATGTTCGGGCGTATCTCCTTATCGAAGACTTCGGTTTTCCACTGCTCGGCAGGAACTTCCTCGTAACGGATAGATACATACTCCTCCGTGGCTTTCAGATGTTTCTCTGCAAGGCGAGTAAGATCTTCGACGAACGCTTTCATCTCGTTTTCGGTAAGGTGCTTGGGATAGCACTGAACTTTAATATGTGGCATAATAATGGATGTTTTGCGGTTTATCAAGATTTATTTTTTTATTGCTCGGCACCAACTGATCAGATAGCGTATGCCGGCGATGGAGAGGGCGAGTCCGAGTCCGGGATAGAAACCTGCGAAGAACTCTGCCGGCATACCGGGGATAAATTTCAAACTGATGCCGAGACCCATCATAAAGATGATAAGGATATATCCCTTCACATCGAAGAAAGCAAAGAGCGATTTCTTGCGTTCCGAGAACGACAAGATGCGATTGGTGTAACGAATAATGAAGTTATTGAACATCAGCGAGAAGCAGACCACAACGGCCACGGCGATGAGTGTCAGCCACCACACGCGTTCGGGGTGCAACTCGTTCACGGTGAGCATCGCAAGGATACCCTTGCGCGTGATCACAATGCCGGGTGCTAACCAACAGAGCACCTGCATGAGCAGCAGGTGTTCACGGTTGACAGGGATAATCTTATCGGTATTCATAACATCATTGGTTATGTGTTATTCCCTGAATGGAAATAACTGAATCTTTGTCAATATTCCTCTCTCGGAAGATATGATCATTAGTGTGGCAGTTACTCCAACGCCACTTTCATGCCCATCATCAGGACTATTTACGATGTGCTATTGCGTTTCGCGCGTGTGCTATTGCAGTATCTCCGCTATTCGTTCTTCGAAGCGGGGAAGCCACCAGAGTCGGTAACCGGCGCGGGTGGGATGGATGCCGTCGGGTGCCATATAGAGGTCGAAATGCTCACGACCTTCGGCGTTGAACGCTTCGTCGGTGGTCAGGTCAAGGAT
The DNA here is from genome assembly GCA_937885465.1 of uncultured Bacteroidales bacterium. Classification (GTDB taxonomy): domain Bacteria; phylum Bacteroidota; class Bacteroidia; order Bacteroidales; family Paludibacteraceae; genus Colicola. Next base: position 19,200 of record CAKZZM010000145.1, on the reverse strand, counting down.
GTATGCACCCCATTTGTCCGCTACCTTGTAGGCATTGTCGAGCATTGCCATATACTGGTCGTCACTCAGGAAAGGCGAGGTGTAGATGAGCACGGGGCAGTGCCAGTGGTCACGCACATACGCCATGATAAACTCCATTCCGCCGAGGGTGGTAGCGAGGTCAAAATCCGCTGTGTCGGTTCCTTCGCTTATTGCGCCGATGCTTTCTGCCGGCAGGCGCGAGTCGTTGGTGGAGAGTTGGAGCACAAAGAGGTCGGGCTGCACGTCTAACGGCAGATCGTGAATACGGGCGGAGAAAGAGAGGTCTTCCTTGCTCGGGTCAGCTCCGATAATCTGCGCGAGGAAAGCACCTGCTTCGGGGCTTTGCGGGATATTGGCAATCGTCGTGCCGGACGCCGCCTCTTTGTAACAGGTCGCACCATTGTGCTTGGCGAACATGTCAGCGGTTGCCTCGCCGTGGGCAATCAGACCGAACGTGATAGATGAGCCGAGCCAGAAGACGGTCTTACCCTGCAAGGGGCTGTGCATGAGTGTCTCAAGACTATCAAGGCTGTACTGAGGTGCATTGCCCGGCATCTCATCGCCGGAATAGATGCCCTTCGGGGTGATACCCGTCAAAACGATTTTGTACTCGGGAGCACTCGGCTTCCCACATGAGAGCAGCACTAAAGAGATAGCTGCTAAAGAAAGAAATTGTTTTGTTTTCATAATTCAACTATTTAGTTTGCATTTTTATCATATCACTCGAACGTTCTCAGACGTTCGCCATTGCACTTATATCCGTCTTTATAAAGTCGGCATATAATGCCGACTAAAGTCCGAACGTTCTCAGACGTTCGCCACTATTGAGAGACGGTGAAGAACACCGTCTCTCAATAGGCATTCTCTCAACCGCACATTCTCCATAAGAATCTTTCGGTGGCAAAGGTAAACATTTTTTACGGATTATGCAACATTTTGCTTACATTTCATAAAATACTATTCATAAATTATAGTGTAAAAAGATTGATGTTCCGCACTTTTTTATATGATAATTTGTATATCTCATAATTTTTCAGTACCTTTGCCACCCATATCAATAGAAAACACAAAATGTGAAACACGGGAGTGCTTCACTACTACTTAAACATACCATACTTATGTCAGAAATCAATCTACACAAATACATGAGCGCGGCTATTCGTCGCATTATGGCGAAGGCATATCGCAATGTGCTCACTAATCCGTTAGAGGCGAAGACGATCTTCCGACTACAACAGACCTTCCTCCAATCGGAGAAACGCCGTTCGGCGATACGCAAGACCGAAGGCGTGGATATACCGCCGTTCCTCATCTGCTCCATCTCCACCACCTGCAACCTGCATTGCAAAGGCTGCTATGCGAGGGCAAACGGTATAGCGGCGGACAGCAAAGAGGAGCAGAAACCGACCCTCACTCCCGAACAATGGAAAGCCATCTTTGAAGAAGCCGCCTCCTTAGGCATCAACTTCGCCCTGCTCGCCGGCGGCGAACCGATGATGCGCAAGGATATTTTGGAGGAGGTTGCGAAAGTAGAGGATATGATTTTCCCCATCTTCACCAACGGCACGCTCATCGGTCCCTCTTACATCGAGTTCCTCAAAAAGCACCTCAATATGATTCCTGTCATCAGCATCGAAGGTATGGAACACTCAACGGACGAACGCCGCGGAACAGGTATGTACAAAAGGGCGATGATGTCGGTGGAGATGCTGCACAAAGAGGATTTGTTTTTCGGCACGAGTATCACCGTTACGACGGAAAATTTCCAGCTCGTCACCTCCGATGCTTTTGTTGATAACCTGCGTCAGTTGGGCTGCAAGATGATCATCTATGTGGAGTATGTACCTACCGAGCCGGGCACTGAATACCTCGCTTTCGGAGAAGCGGATTTAAACAAGATGGAAACCGTGCAGCAACATCAGAAAAAGTGTTTTGATGATATGATTATCATCTCTTTCCCCGGCGACGAACAGCACATGGGCGGTTGTTTAGCGGCAGGCAGAGGCTTCTTCCATATAGGTCCGGACGGCAGTGCCGAACCATGCCCCTTCTCGCCCTTCAGCGACAGCAAAGTAACGGAGTTAGGCATACTGGGTGCACTCGCTTCGCCGCTGTTCCGAAAACTAAAAGAGGTACACCTCGTAGGCGGCGAACACTCCGGCGGATGCGCACTCTATGAGCACCGCGAAGAAGTGGAAGCAATGCTTAAACAATGATTAAGCAATGCTTAAACAACGTTTAAACAACGTTTAAACGACGTTTAAACAATAAATAAGGAATAATTAATAATGAATATTCTATGAAAACTGCAATTCGTTATTTCAGCAAGTTCGGCAACTCGGAGCGGATGGCTCAGGTGGTTGGCGAAGTAACGGGTGTGAAACCCGAGAGTGTAGAAACACCATTAACCGAAGAGGTGGATATCCTCTTCATCGGAGCAGGACTGTTCCTTGCCAAGGTTAATGGTCGTGTAAAAGAATTCGCACGCACGGTAGATCCCAAGAAAGTAAAAAAAGTGGTATGTTTCGGTTCGTGTGCGTTAAGTGACTCGCCTGTTCCGCAGATTCGCAAGATATTCGAAGAACTCGGGTTCAACGTGGCAGAAGAGTCCTTCACCTGCCGCGGCGCGATGGGACCTTGGCATGCCGGTCATCCCGATGAGGACGATCTCACCGCTCTGCGGAAGTTCGTAAAAACCATACTATGACATACCTATTATACATTAATAAACCATACCACCCATTGAGATGGTATGGTTTTATTGATGTTCTTTTTTCGAAGGCGTTTAGAACTTAACCACAAAACCTGCATGGACATTTATTCCTGCCTGCGAATAATACCACGGCCAGCAAGCCGTACCATCTTCATACACCGCCATATCGCTTCCGCCATTGGAAGCATAGCGAGTGTTAAAGAGGTTGTTCAGTTGGCACCGAAGAGCAATATACGGGAAGCGAGGAGGTAAGGGCAGGACATACTGCATATTAAGATTAGTAACAGTATAGGCAGGCAGAACGGCTGTCTCATTTTGCGAATTATCAAGATACTGCTTACTAACCACAAGCGTCTGCAGCGTAGCAGTAAAGCCATGAGTATCAACGGTAAAGAGACTGCCGAAAGTTACTGTCGGAGAAAAAGCAATTGTCGTCCGACCAAAATCTCGTTCTTCTATTACATAGTCATAATTAGCATCATAGACCGTCACTACATCCTTGTAGTTCAATATCTTGTTTCGCGACACTGTGAGATTAGCGTCCCAGCGCAGCCAGTCCACAATCTGCACTCCGCCCGTCAGTTCGGCACCCATACGATATGAGTCCTTCACATTATCCGTCAGAGCGGCACCGGTGTCGGAATATTTACCCGTCAGCACCAACTGATTATCATAATCCATAAAATACAGATTCACGCCAACGGCAAAACGCTTATGTGAATAGGTATAACCTAACTCATAATCATATAGCCGTTCCGCTTTAGGCTGATGATTAACGCCATCTTCTGTGTAGTTCTTTCTGCTCGGCTCACGGTTGGCAATTGCGAAGTTGAACCACGTACGATGTCCTTCTTGTTCGTATGTTAAGCCCGCCTTGGGATTGAAGAAATGGAAGTGCTCATCAACCGGTATAGGCTGCAAATCCTCATCGTTGATACCGCTTATCTGATAATGAACATACCTGTATTGCAAATCACCATAAAGGGTCAGACGACGGCTGTTTTTGTTTATTATATACCAATTCGCTTTCGCATATATATTAGCATCTAACTTATCCCCACGCGAACGATAATACTCATAGTCGTACGGCAGCGGATGCGGATAGAGAGAGTCGCGAATATAAGTTATATTGCCGAAATGCTGACCTTGATAGTTATTTACAGCCCCGCCGAACTGTGCAAAGACGGGCTCTGTAATATACTTAAGCGACAATATACCGCCATAGAAATGGTTATCAAGGTGTTTCTCTCTTACGAAGTCGGATCTCTTTACTTCTTTCCCATTGCCATCAGTATATGTCGGTAGCCCGAACGACGAGAATTTCTTGTCGGCCTTATACTGCTCATAGTACCCGCCACCGTGAGTGTAATGCAGCGTGGCATCGAGGAAGAGTTGCTGAGTCAGCTTCTGCGACAGATGCAGTTGCACATGCTGCTGCTCGTAATTATCGTTCTGATTGGGATAATAAACGGTATTGCCGTTATCGTCTTTATATTTCCCTGCGGGATTATAGCGAGGGTTATTCAGCACATCGTCCCACGACACACCGTCCCACGCCATATAGGTACATTCCTTCCCGCCAAAAACGGAAAGCGTGACATTTGTATTCGCCCCATAATAGCCAATAGATGAGTGATAAGAAAGCAGGTCGGACTTCGCCCGCTCAAGATAGCCATCAGAGTTCACCTTCGATACTCTGCCCTCGAAATGCCACTTGTTATGAAGGTTGACCTCAGCCTTAGCATACTCACGGAATGTGTTGTACATACCGCCGTTAAAACCTAACTCTACCGTTGCCGCCTTTGCCTTCTGCACCTCACTTGCTGCCACACTCGGCTTCCATACCGGCAAGGTCTGCATATTTATCGACGCACCAAACGCGGCACTACCATTAGTTGATGTCCCCACTCCACGCTGCACATTAAGTGCTGAAAGCGAGGTCGCCATATCGGTCATGTTGACCCAAAAGACGGTCTGACTCTCCTGATCGTTGAGAGGTACTTCATTGACGGTCATATTAATACGGGTATGGTCAGTACCACGCACTCGAAAATAGGTATAACCTATGCCCAAACCATCATCCGAGGTCGCAACAAGAGAAGGACAAGTGGTGAGAAGAAAAGGCAGATTCTGACCCGTATTCGCAGCATTTAATTTGTCGTGGTCAACCACTGTGTGATTATCGGTCGGCTGCTCAACACGAACGGCAATAACTTCCAAGTCTTCCAACTGATTCATCACAACTATCAGAGTGTCATCTGCATTAAGTACTAAGGAATTAAGTACTAAGAAACTAAGTAATAAAGAATAAAAAAACAACGCCTTTTTCATATATTCATGTATTGATATTTAACTAAAGTCCGGGCAGAGCCCTAATTACAATACAGGTTTTATGCAAAAGGCATTTTCTGATTCTTGCAGAAGAATCTCTTCTTCTTTATTACTCTTTTCCCTTGGCAGCATTACCTGCCCAGGTTCAAAGGGTATAATCTCAGCCTTTCGGCACCCCCTGTAATTAATTCATAAATTATACTATTCTTCTTAAGTGGAGAACGTCTCCGAACGTTCAATGGTAGAGACGCTATTCTTTAGCGTCTCTCAATAGTGGAGAACGTCTCCGAACGTTCATACATAGTAGTTGCAGGCAAGCCGCCTGCGCTCCCGATACGCTTATATATTATCATTTATAACTTGTAGCAAAAACTTACATACCAGCCCCATTGCCACAGGCGACTGTTAGATGTCGGCATTTGGTAGAGAAGGTTATTCAACCCGAAGTCGTATCCTGCAATAAGCCGGTACTGCGCCCACTCGAGACCACCGCCTACACCCAATTGGATATTAAATCGCCTCAACTCTCTATCCTGCCACTTCTCCACCCCGTTCTCGTCAGCATAACTAAAGCCTGAGTAACGATCGTGAGTCGTGACTGCAACCCCTCGCTCACTAAGCCACTCAAGCGCATTATCACTAAGATGAAGAGTCTCAAAATCAATTTCGGCAAGCCCGATCTGCATCTTCGGACCACCATAGAAAAACAGGTTCAGTTCGCGCCATAATTGCAGAGTGTAAAACGCACGCACAGGAACTTCAAGATAATACTGATTGATGCCATGGCGGATATACTCGGTCTGCACCGTTTCCGCCGACATCGACCGCCAATGCTGATCTATTATTCCGTACGTACCGCAAAAAGCAAGACCCGTCTGCAGAGAAAGACTATAAGGAAGATTAAAATCTATCGTGGCACCCAATTTAGCGCCATGCAAGAACGGGTTCGACCATGAGTTTGTTGCAGACCTCTGCTGATTTTGAACATATCCTACTTCCAAACGCAGGTCATAGGAGAACTGATAAGCAGACTCCGTTCGCTCAACCTTACGGGTAGGATCGAAAAACTCCTGCTGACGATTTATCTCGCCTTCACCTGCAGTCTTGGCTTGCTCAGTAGGTTGAATAGTCCGTTGTCCCATAGCCGCCAACGGCAAAAATAAGAAAAGTATGTATAACTGTCGCCTCATTTCTATTGAACGTTCGGAGACGTTCTCCACTATTATGAATTATCTAAGGTAATTCTCCCACTTGGTATTGCGCATATCACCGGAGCGTAGGAACTCCTCGTGCATAGCAAGTGCACAACTGAGCACATGCGGCGTATGAGCAGTCTTAGCAAGCGCGAGATAGCCGTTCAAGAGATCGCGATACTGTGGATCAACACAATGGTCAATAATCTCATGCGCACGCTGAATAGGACTCTTGCCTCTGAGGTCTGCTATACCATGCTCTGTGATGATAATCTTTACTGAATGTTCCGAATGGTCAAGGTGACTAACCATCGGCACAAAGGCGGATATCGACCCGCCCTTGGCGGTAGAAGGAGTAGTATAGATACTGATATAAGCATTGCGAGTGAAGTCACCGCTGCCGCCTATACCGTTCATCATCTTCGTTCCGCAGACATGCGTAGAATTGATATTACCGTAAATATCTGCCTCAAGAGCGGTATTAATAGTTATAAGACCTAAGCGACGAGCCACTTCGGGGTTATTACTTATCTCCTGCGGACGCAGAATAAGACGGCTCTTGAAGAAGTCGGCATGGTCAATAATATCCTGCAACTTATCCGCCCCTATAGTGAGTGAGCAACCGGATGCGAACTTTATCTTACCCTCTTTCATCAGTCCCACAACAGAGTCTTGAATAACCTCAGTGTACATCTCGAAAGGCGGAATATGCGGGTTCTCGCCTAACGCGCCGAGCACGGCATTTGCCACATTTCCCACACCTGACTGTATCGGCAGGAACGACTTCGGAATACGCCCCGCATGTATCTCCCCTTCGAGGAACGCGGCCACGTTCTCCCCTATCTTCTCCGTCACAGAATCAAGAGGAGTGAACTTACCCACTTCATTCGGGCGGTGAGTCTTAACGACAGCAACTATCTTCTTCGGATCAACCTTGATGCAATCCGTGCCGATACGGTCGCTCACATGATAGACGGGTATCTCACGCCGTTGGGGCGGGTCAAGAGGCTCATAGATATCGTGCATACCGCGCATTACGGGCGGCATCGCTTCGTTCAGTTCGATGATAATCTTATCGGCAAGACGGCAGAATGTAGGGGCGTTACCTACGCCTGCAGTCAGCACTATCTCACCATCATCGGTAACCTCACAAGCCTCGATAATAGCAAACTCCGGCTTCGGCAAAAAACCATAGCGGATATCCTGCGCTAACTCACTCAGGTGCATATCGAAATAGTGCGCTCCCTGAGCATTCAACTCCGCACGGAGGTCCTTATTGCCCTGATAAGGCGTTCTGAACTCGATGGCGTGAGCACGTGCAAGGGCACCATCGCAACTGTCACCGGTAGAAGCACCTGTATATACGCCTATCTTAAATGGTTTACCTTCGGCATGGAAAGCCTCTGCACGCTTTGCTATTGCAGTCGGCACATCTTTCGGAGCGCCCGCGGGGGTAAAACCGCCCATGCCTACTATCGCTCCGTCCTCAATAAGTGAGGCAGCCTCTTCGGCTGATACATAATTGTACATTTCTTTATTATATCTTTGGTCTTTAATTGTCCTTTTTTTATCAACAGAAAAATAGAAATTACCTACTGTCTTAGTGGAGAACGTCTCCGAACGTTCGGAGACGTTCGCTACTATTAATAAACTAACAGTTTAACGGCTTGCTTAACGATCTTACCCGTGTATGGCGACTTGGTATCTGATATCATCCATAGCAGATAAGTACCCTGAACATAGAGATACTCGTTAATGTTCGTAATCTCAAAGGCATTGTGCGTTTCCGTGCCCTCAACCTTACCATCCGTCAGTAACTTACCTGACGCATCGTAGAGATAGTAACTGCCGGTCGTGTTGGTCAGAATATTCAAGCTCGGGTTCTCACGATTAATAAAGGTATGATCCACGGTGAAATACCAATCAGTGTGCACATCGTCATCTTTGACAGATACTATATCTATCGGGCAGGTCAGTATCGACTTACCGTCATCCTCACGCGTGAGCATAACTTGATAGTAGCCCGCAATAGTGTCGTGCGATGTAGGCAAGATAGGTATATCATGCAGGTAATAGAGCATCGACGATGTCGCACCCTCTATCGGACTGCCGTTGAAGTACCACTGGTATGCCGTGAACTCGTACCCGCCGTTGGCTGACGGCGCAAGAACGGCAAGCAGGTCGTTCCAATGCTGCTCTGCAAACCATGACGGATAGAGAACATCAAACTCGAAGGTAACAGATGTCATCGACGAGGTATCGCGGCACGAGCCGTTGCTTAAGTAAAGCGTTGCTTCGTAAGTGTCAGGACGCGGGAAATAGGTGCGGTCGAACATCGTCTCGACAAGTATCGTTCCCGTATTAACCATCGGCACATTCATCGTATCCTTGAAACCTTCATACTTAGCAGACTCTGAGAAGAAGATACTGTACTCTGACGGCTCGCCGTACAGGCTGTCAACCGTATAACTTACCGCCATCTGCATATCGTCGGCGCAGAACATTTCGGCATTCGCCTCAAGCACTACCGGCGGATGAACGACATTGAGGAAGAGCGTATCGTAATATGCGCAACCAAGTGCCGAATAAACGGTATCCACAAACATAAATCTGCCTACCGAATCACGAGGATAGGTATTCTTCGTCAGACTATCACCTTCCTGCAAGAAGACATCTATCGTATCGCGGTGCCACCAATGCAGGGTGTCACTTATGCAGATCTCGTCAGTATATGCGGGCTGATAGAGATTCTCAACATATAGCTGCAAGTGAAGCACAGAGTCGCAACCATGTATTGTCTGATAAGTTCGAATATCGTTATATAGTCCGCTATCAGCATACTGATAGATAGAGTCTTCCCACATATACGGCGTATCGTAGCAGATAGTGTCGATAAAGGTAGTGTCATATTGCTCGTAGTTGTAGAGCAAGAGATAGCATATCGAGTCGCAACCCGTGCCGTCCTGAGCCACTGTCGTATCGCAGTAGATACCGGGTATCTGCACATACCGCTCACCGTTGATGATACTATCACTCGGACAGATAGTGTCGGTCGTGATACTTATCTTCATCGAGTTGATAGTGAGCGTCAGTGTATAGACAGAGTCATATCCGAGTACGGTCTGATAATGCATCGTGTCGTAGAACATGACGATAGTATCTTGCCACAAACGGACAGTATCACTCTGCACGCCTAACGAATCTTCGAAGAGAAGAATAGTATCACGATAGAGACCTGTCGGCTCGAACTGATAGGTAGTGTCTAACCAAGTGAACGGAGCGTTGTTGCAAGCGGTCAGAGTATCGTGGAATATATATGTCGGACCGACGAACAACTCGAGCGAATAGACTGAGTCGCAACCATGCGACGAGGTGAGCGTATCGTAGAATATATACGGCAACGCACTCGACGGCAACTGCGGGATGATAGTATCTATCTCCGGCACATTCAGCGTATCAGCCCAATGAGTTCCATAAACGCGGCTGTCAGGTATCGTATCGCGGAAGACAAACAGATAGTCGGGGTGAACATGCAGATTGAGGGTGAAGAGCGTGTCACAATCAAATACTCCGGGACGGAACGGTGCCATAGCGTAAAGTACCGTATCGCCACCCTCAGGACTCATCGCTGCAAGATTCATATCGTGCCATAGATAGACGTCATCGCCACTATGGCATACCGTGTCGTACTCGTGAATAACAGGCGTTCCGTGTATGAACAAGTGATACTCTACAATAGAGTCGAAACCGGCAACGGTAAGCAGATATTCAGTACGAACAGAATCGAAGGTAACATAATTCATGTCGCCTACCTGACAGATAGTATCATAAATCTGCACGAAGTATGTAGGTTCTACATTGAGAGTGAGGTTATATATCGAGTCGCAACCGAAGTTGGTCGTGTCTTGATATACGAGCGGTACTATTCCCGCAACATCAGTTGCTATTGTTTTGCCACTCACATCCCAAACGAACAGACTATCTTGCGCTACCGTCAGCTCTGCCACGAAACTGTATATCGGGTTGACAGTAAGGTCAAGGACATAGATTGAGTCAACAGGCGGCTGCAGTTCCGGATAATGCTGCGCACGGTAATGCAGACCTTCTATATCAACTTCCCTGTCGCCCCAAGTGTATGTCTCGTTAGCGCAAATGGCTGCCTTAGTCGTATCTGACGACACAAAACCTACCCACAGATACAGACCATATACGGAGTCGCAACCGTGGACGGTAAGCAGCGAGTCATAATAGTAACCCGTAGTATCAAGATCTCTGCCGCGCCAGTTATACGTCTCACTCGGCTCTATTACCTGCTCCTCAATATGTGCATACGGAACCTGAGTATTGAGAACGAGATAATATACAGAGTCAAAACCTAAGACTGTCCGATACTTAAGGTCGTAGGTAGTGAACCCTTGCGTCTGAGGCGTGTAGGTCTCGCCGGTCATATCCCAAGTATAGGCATCGCCGAGACACATCTTCACCGTATCGCGGAACTCGTATGTCGGTGCTACCGTCAGATAGAGGTTCACAATCGAGTCGCATCCATACTGAGAAAGGAACTGTTCGTTCTTGAACGAATCGACGTACTGCTGCGGCGTGAGAGGCTGGATATTCGGTATATCGTAGTGACCCCATATTAAGCGCGAACCTTGTGGCACGGTGTCGAACGACACTACAGTCTGCATACCCGTGTAAGAAGGCGCAATGAAGTGATGCGTTACCTCTACCAACGAGTCGCAACCCAACGTGGCAAACGGCATATAAATAGTGTCAATCGGACTCTGCGCGAGGTACGGATCGTAGCAAATAGTGTCGTACTTATGCAGCGTATCTGCACGCATTTTCTTCACCGATACTACAATCACAGAGTCGAAACCTTCGAGGAAAGTAGGCTTAATGCCATAATAGTAACCCGTAGAAAGCGGCGTGAAGGTGGTGTCGAGTGTGCCGCGTACGAAGTGATAACTATCCTCATCGTAGCAAACCTGAACATTGACGGTATCGCTTGCAAGCAAGCCGGTCAGCACGCGCCTTGTCACAACGGAGTCACAACCGGCAGAGCTCGTACCATTCCATACGAACGAAGTATCCTGATGAGCATGATACTCGAACCCGTGCCAATCATACACATCACCATCAAGAGGCGAAAGGATAGTATCGTCCTCTATCGCATAATGATCAACAACACTATAATGCAAAGTAATGATTGAATCACCGCCCAAATGATTGGTAGTTATTATCTGACGGGTGAAATCGCCCAACTCGTTGATCGGGAACGGTACCGACTCCCACAACTCAGATATCTCGCTCCGGCAATAAACGGCATATAAATCAACATTTGTAGCAGGCGGCAGGTGAGTGAGGGTGAGGGTATAAATTACCGAATCACATTCGCCGAAAGTAGTGTAACGCAGCGTATCAGAAACGATAGTATCATTTTGCAGAGTTATATCACCAAGGTGACCTGACCAGACATATATACCGCCATCAGGTATCTCCACATATTCAGGTATAATCTGCAAATCACGAACCACAAGATTCATCGTGTAGTGATAGATGGTATCAGCCACAGGTGATACATTCTGGACATAATACTGCGTCGTCAGCGTCTTCGATTCCGTGATGCTCGGTTGCCAGCCGTCAGGACTGACGACAGAACCATGAACAACCCACTCATACGACTCGCCGTAACATATCGTATCGTATGCAATAGAATCAATATACACTACATACAGCGGCTTTACATGCAACCACAGCGAGTGAATAGAGTCGCAACCGCCGCGAGAGGTAACATCCTCAATCATAAGCAGGGTGTCGCCCTCAAACAGATTAGGATAATCAATACCGTGCCAAGTGTAAGGCTCACCGCTGACTATCGTATCGTAACCCTCGAAGATATTGCTATAATCGTCAATAATAGTCAGCACAAGAGTGTAGATAGAATCATCGATGAATGTATATATCCCCGGTATATCGTATTGAGAAACGAGTTCGTCGTTGACATACCAATTATACGGCACATTCTGAATGCAGACTGCCGTGTCAAGCGGTACCGCAGGCTTAGGCATACACGAGTCGCCTACATGCAGGTAAAGAACATAGAGAGAGTCAGCACCATACCAAGTCTTGAGAGAATCGTAAAGAATAGTATCAAGACCCATTAAATCTGCACCGTCGAAATACTTGCAATGCCACGACAATACTTGATCGGCACATATAGTATCTCTCTGCTCAATGAGCGTATCACCATATATACGCAAGGTAAGGTGATAAACGGAGTCGCAACCATAGTTAGCGGTGTGATCAATAACTTCCCACGTACCGTATCTCTTGTCGTTGGTCGGGTCTGCCGTCGGGAACGAGCTGATAACGGCACCATCCTCGTTCAGCCAATCGAACTGAGTTGCGCGACCGGGACCTATATAAATAGTCGTGTCAAGCAAGAAGGAGTACAATGGCGCAGCATACAAGTTCAAACGGAAGATAGTGTCATTGTATGCTACATTATTATTCATGCTCGGAGCCGTGCACTGAGTGCCGTACCAGTCAACAATAGAACCCTCGCAGACGGTGTCGTCAACGATAACGAGTTCGCCGACAAAGAAGTTCATAACATAGATATCCGAAGCGCATCCCGTATCGGAATAGATAGTGTCGGTATAAACGCCAGTGGTATCCAACTGCTTACTCCTATCCGCATAACTCCAAGTATAAGGCACCTGCGTTGCATTACGGAACTGCTGCTCGCTGTGCACAACAGGTTGCTCCACATGCAGAACGAGATGACAAACGGAATCTGTTGTCTCGCTTATCGCTGCGGCGTCCGGCGTCAAGAACGTGGTGTCAATATCCATAGTGAAATCAAAACCTAACCAAGAGTAGGTATCGCCTTGGCATATCGTCTCTTCTCTCTCTACATATTTAACCACTTTTATACCGAATGCAATCACAGAGTCGCAGCCCTCAGACGATATGAGGTGCACCGTCTCGACACGCACATCGGCGGTGTCGGTATTGACGCTGTAGTCGCCAATCAGCAGCGGCGCACCTTGCTGTACTGCCATATCAGGCAAGTCGATAACGTACTCTCTGCCTACATGCAGACGAATAGTATCGTGAACACGGAACTGCGTACCGCCGAAGGTGCGCAAGACGCTATCCACAAGCACCGTATCTATGCCCGGAGTTATGGTCGCAGGTGCTACAAGCGTTGAGTGACCTTCCGCACTGTAAGTCTTAGGCAAGTCGCTCGGACAAACATTATCATAAATAACAGTATCGGGATTGATAACATGGAGGTGCAGGCGATAGAGCGTGTCGCACGAAGCGGAAGTAGCGGTGTATGTTTCAACGCCCACCTCGCTCGTCGGCAAGAAGTACAGCGGAGTCGGGTTGCTCTCCGCTGCAAACGGAGAATGTCCCTCCCAAGTGAGGAACGGCGTGTCCTGACGAACGAAAGCAGTACTATCAACCGACACTACACCCTCGTTAACGACTAACCTGTGCCATACGGTATCTTTGACGGTTAAGGCTGTCATTATAGTATCCAAAACCTCAACTCCCGCCGCCGTCGGAATAACACTGTAGGTGTTATCCCACAGAGTACCCGTAACAGGTACGCCGGCACAAACGTGAACATTGACCGTATCAAACTTATGCAACAACACATGAGCCAGAATATTAAGAGTGTCGTTACAAAATTCGTTTGGAAGAGGCACTACATATAACCCGGGAGTACCGATAGTCGATGCACCGCGCATTACTGACTCGCCATCCTCTAAATATATCTCCTCATTATAAACATTAACAGGGCGTTTCTCTATTGTAATCGCCATTATAATCGAATCGCATAAGGTATTCACATGCGAGCGGATAGTGTCCAGATGCAAGCCCTCGTCGTCAGCTGAATAAACAATACCGTTCCGCGTTACCGACTCGCCCGGACAGAGGCTGATAGTCTCTGTCTGCAGCTGCGGTTCCGGTGCTACATAGAGGTTAAGTATAAGTATCGAGTCGCAACCGGTAATCGGATTAGTGAGAGTATCGGCATAGGAGCCCGTAGCATCATAATCTTTACCGTTAACATCCCAAGTATAAATATCGCCATAGCAAACGGCAGCAGAGATGGTATTATGACGAATAGGATTAATCGTCATCTGAAGTACATAAAGCGAATCGACACAAACACCATCGCCGAACTGCGCATAGTCTTTCGGAGTATCACCCGCCACAATCTCTTTCACGAATACGCCGTTATTGCCATACCACGGATAATGCTCACCCTCACAAAGCGTAGCGACAACAGTATCGCGGAACACTATAGGACGCTGCATCAAAAGCGACAAGACATATACCGAATCGCAACCTTCTCCGCTCACAAGGCGATCGTAATACGTATAAGGCGTATTGCTCGGCTCTACACCTGAGATATTCAGCCCGCGCCAAGTGAGCGACTCGCCCTCGCATAAGGTGTCTTTTTCCTGAATCTCATATATAGGCTTAACCACAACTGTGACACTGCGAGTGGAGTCGCAGCCGTGAACAGACGAATAAGTGCGGGTGTAGGTGCCTGCCGTATGCAATACCGTATCCTCCCAATGTACATATTCGTTCGCACAGATAACGATTTCAGGATCTGTAAACTGATATTCGGGATAGATAGTGAGGTTAAGAGTAACAACAGAGTCACAACCGTTCGCTGCCCCACCCGCGTATATCTTGTTATATACACCTGTCGCGTCATACGGGATACCGTTCCACAGATAAGAACCGCAAGCGGTAGCCGTCTCCGACGGACCGACAACGCCGTGCTTAATCCCAAGCGAGAGATAATCAATACGAACAGGCTCAACCGACTTCAATGTATCGGTATATAAGCCCGATTCGGTCAATGTATAAGTATGTCCGTTGACCGTCCAAATATAACTGTCACACTGCATCTCCGTTCCGTGAGTACCGTCAGCCCAAGTGGTGTCGCGCTGATAGAAGTTGATGTGCAGATGCAGTTCATAGATAGAGTCGCAACCCGTTATTGCCGATTTCAGACTATCGAAACAGGTGCCTTCCTCATAGAGGATAGTGTCGTTGTGATGCCCGTTCCAACGATACGGAACATCGTCTTCACCTACCTCCACATCATGGTATTCATAGAAGCGCTTGTGGACTCTCAAGCGGAGCGACGATAGAATAGAGTCGCAACCGCTTACCTCTGAAGGTATCGTGTCACCGTAGAATCCGGCTTCCGCTATTGAGTGACCACGCCACAGATAAGGCAACTCGTTCTCGCATATTATTACCGTCTCGAGGGTGTTGATGGTAGTAGGACTAATAACATTGACGGTCATATCAACCACAGAGTCGCAACCGGTGGTCAGTGACGGGAATGTGTCGCGATAGACTGTGCCGTTGATGGGGGCAGGCACGAAATATCTGCCCCAGTTAAACGGCTCGCCGGCGCAGAGAGTAATACCCTCTGCGTGAACGACAGTAGCGTCATACACGCTGAGCGTCAGAGTGTAGATCGAGTCGCAGCCGAGAGCAGTGGTCCGCGGATCGGTGTACGTGCCGCCGGAGGTAAGCGACTGACCATGCCACAAGAGCGGCAATGCATCAGAGCATACTGTCATTGACTCGGCAAAATGATATACCTTGCCAACCGTGAGGTTTAGTATAAAGATCGAATCTGCCGTCTCTACACTATAACTGTCTTGTATAGTGTAGTTATTATCACGCCATGAGCAAACCTCGCCATCGCAAATCTGCCTATTCTCTTCCCTATAAGGCTTCGGACTGATAATAAGATGCAAAACATAGTCAGAGTCGCAACCGAAGATATTCTGATGGTGTTGCGTGAACTCGCCGGCAGAAGTATAGGTATCTTCGTGCCATGTGTATGGCAGTTTGTCGGCGGTAATAACTACCGTCTCTTGATGCTCAAAATCCTCAGAGAGAGTGAGGTGCAAGGTGCAGATAGAGTCGCAACCGAGGGCGGTGGTTATTGTATCAACATAGTCGCCCGATTCTGTCAGCATTTTGCCGCGCCAGAGATAAGAATCATCGCAGATAATAACACTCTCCTCACCCGACAGCGGTGCTGCATCGATAACAACCGTGAGGTTATAAACGACGGAATCGCAAGTCGGGGCGGTAAAGAACGGAACGGCATACGAATCAGTAGCCGATGCCGCATAGGTGGCACCGTTAACAGCCCAAGTGTAAGTCTCGCCGTAGCAGCGGTGAACAGTCTCATTATATATAATAGGTGTGCGGGCACTCAGGTCGAGAGTGAAGATAATAGAGTCGCAACCCGTAACCAAAGAAGGAACGGTATCATAATAAACACCCTCTTCCGTGTAGGTCTTGCCTCGCCATGTGTAAGAGCCTTCGGGGCAGAACACAGCTTCCTCCGTTACCTTATATTCGGGCGCATCACCAACTGTCAGTTCAAGCACAAAGACCTTATCGCAAGTGCCGTCACTGATAGTGTCGTACTGATAACCTGATACAAATATTCCGCCCTGCACGTGTCGGTCAAGCGTTCCGTTTGCATCGGTATCAATCCACCAATCATACGGTTCACCGTAGCAAACAGCGGCACGAGTAGTGTCAGGCGTTATATCATACACATGCAGACGCAACAGGCGATAGGTCTCACATTCGCCTGACGGCGTGTAATACTTGTAATACTCATAATCACCCGCTGACTTATTAGCGATATGATAACCTTCCCAATCGTAAGAAGCAAGGTTACACATAGTGTAGTCGTCTATAGTCGGTTCAGTACGCGGAGTAACGGTCAGCCGCAGGTTGAAGATACTATCGCAACCTGTCACCAAAGAGGTTAAAGTGTCAGCGTAATAGTAATTACCCGCAGCGGCAGGAGAGAGCAACATCCCGCGCCATGAATAGATATCGCTACGGCAGATTGTATCAAGTAAGGTGTCGCGATACGACTTATATACGAGGAATGTGGTGTTGAAAATTGAGTCACATCCGTTAGCGGCATCTACAGTGTCTTTTACCGCATAATAGCCTGCCGACGGATTATAGTTCTTGCAGTGCCATGTTATGAACTCGTTGTCGCAAGATACAATCTCGTCCTCGAAGAACACATAGTTATTGCTTATCGTGAGATCAAGGAAGTGAATGGTATCGTAGCGTTGAGGCGTTCCTTTCCACAGAGTATCGGAATAGAAACCTGAGGCAGAATAAGTATTGCCGTTGCCTTCCGTCCAAACATAACTCTCGCAGGCGGACTTCACCAAGGTATCGCGGAACGCAAAATCATGCTGATCGGGAGGAGTAGGCACAATATGCAGGTGCAGGTGATAAACGGAGTCACAATCACTGACGGTAGTGTAATTATCATAAACATCCATCTCGTAGTGACTGCCATCGAACTCAAGGGTATGAGCACGCCACTTGTATGGCATAACCTCTTCGCGCACCTCTATATCGTCAAAGATCTCATAAGACGAGTTAACGGTGAGATTCAAAATATTAATCGTTCCGCATACGCCGCCTCCGGCAATGGTATCATAATATGTATTCGGTGCAGTGTAACTCTTTCCGTTTGACGCCCACAGATAGGCATCGCCATCGCAGATAGCGGCGTTGGTAGTAGTGCCGACAGCATAATCATTAACGGTCAGACTCATCACGATAACTGAATCACAACCGGCGGCATTAACGAGGGTGTCACGCAAAATGCGGCTTGCCGTAGCAATAAACGATTCACCACCCCAAGCGAATAATTCGCCCTTGCAAACCGAAGCATTTATATTAGTCACAGGCGAAGGTGCTGACACCGTCAGTTTCAGCACGAGCACCGAGTCGCAACCGGCGTGCGAAGTGCGTGGTTCGGTATAAGTACCTGATACGTAATAGGTCTGCCCATTGACCGCCCACTTATAACTGCCACAAGAGTTAATATATAAGGTGTCAGAATAAACATCGTTTACCTTCAAGCGAAGCAGATGAATAGAGTCGCCCGTCACGAGCGAATACTGCCCCGCTTCGGTATAGGTACCCTCACGCCATAAGTAAGTCCCGCCACGGCAGATAGCATGGTCGGTAGTATCGCGCTTCTCTATGACAGGCGCGTTATATATATTAAAGGTGAGGTGATAGACAGAGTCGCAGCCCGCCACGGTCTGATACGTACGTGTGTCGCTGTAAGTACCGGCAGCCGAATAGTCGTATGTAAACTGATGAACGGTGAACGGCAACTCGCTCAAAGCGAGGTCGTAAGTCTCGGTGAACGAATACGATTTATTCACGGTCAGATGCAAGGTATAGACGGAGTCGCAACCGCCGACGGAGGCAAGAGAGTCGTAGTAAGTTCCTGACTTCGTGAGCGTACGCCCGTGCCACAGGTAACTGTCGCATGCCACCTCACTCTCTTCAACAGAATAGTCCTGCCCTACAGTCAGATTAAGAGTCATATACACTGAGTCGCACCCGTCAGCCGAAAGCAGGGTGTCGCGCAGGATATGCAGACCCGCATCGAGATTCTTATAGGTGGAATCAACAAAGGTATAAGGCTCGCCATAGCAGATATCATCGGTGGCAGATATATATACGGGCTGAAGCTCTGTT
The DNA here is from genome assembly GCA_937885465.1 of uncultured Bacteroidales bacterium. Classification (GTDB taxonomy): domain Bacteria; phylum Bacteroidota; class Bacteroidia; order Bacteroidales; family Paludibacteraceae; genus Colicola. The sequence goes on along the minus strand of CAKZZM010000145.1, from coordinate 342 downwards.
ACCGTGATGCGGTGAGTACGCGGACAACCATTGGCATCAAGGTCTGATTCGTCCTGCGCCTCATATATTCCCGCCTTATCTATCACAAGGCCGCCGCGCCATTCGTACTTCTCATTCGGACATAGGCGGTATGGCGCATCAACAACTACTGCGCCCTGCTCACGAACGGTCAGATCGAGATAATAGACAGGGTCGCAACTGAGACCATCGCAATGCAGAGTGTCGAATAACTTACACGATGCTGTTATGTTCTTTGCAAGGGTCAAGAGGGTATCTGTCGGATCTGACGGACACGGATGCCTGATAACCCAATCAAACGACTCACCATGACAGATAGTCTTC
>CAKZZM010000144.1 GCA_937885465.1 uncultured Bacteroidales bacterium | reverse complement strand
CAATTCGGAAATCTATTACTTTGAACAAACTCGAAACAAAGATATAGTCAATCCTGAAACCTAACACCCTGTTCCAAGGCTTTTTCCCTATCTTGAAAGTGTTTCCACACGAAAAAGAACCGTTTTGCAAAAAGCAATCTTGCAATCCTCTGATTGAATTGGATATTTGACGATAAGTATAACTGACAGGCACATCGTTCATATCCCCTGCTACTATTACAGGGTAAGGCGAAGCAGATATCTCTTTGCCCACAACCCTTGCTTCTTCCGAACGAAAGGAGTAGGCTCGGCGCATTTTATTCAAAAGCGAAAAGAGGGAATTGGAAGAGTCATTGAAGGAGTTGGTGTTCAATCCTTCGAAATCATCTGCCGTAAAGCGATTACTTTCAAGGTGATTATTAATAAGGCGCACGGTATCAGAGCCGATCAACACATCGCAACAATCAGATATATTTGCGCGGCTCTCATATCTGATAGTTTTTTTGTTCAGCAACGGATAGCGGGAAAAAACTGCAAGCCCGTATTGCCTGCGGCTGTTATGAAAGGAAAAATCAAAATAAGAATAAGGATAGATATCTTGGAGAAATTGTTTTGCCTCATAAAAGGTGAGGTAACGGCCGTCTTTCCTCACTTCATATTCTTGCAAAAAGACGATATCCGCGCCGCTATCGCGCACATATTGCAGCACATCGTTCTCCTTTGCCTTACGGCATTGCTGACACTGGTGAGTATTGTAGGTAAGAACCCGAAGTTGCCGAGAATCAGAATCGTTCACCTTATTTGCCCCAAATGCGCCGAAACTAAATGTTCTGCATAACGCGGGAATAGAGAACAACAGACATACAAGGGAGAATAGACAAAGTCTTCTGCAGCCTAAGCAAAGCCACACAATCGTCATCAACACATTAGCCCAGAAAAGATATGGAAACAGCAGTCCGCACAGGGCTACAACTGTATATGAATCAGGCGTAAACAGGGGCGAAAGGCACGCGAGCAACAACCCCGTAAAAAGAGGAATATTAATTAAGAAAAATAATATTCTAAGAATTTTTTGCAAGTTACTTACTTCTCACTTATATTCTCTGCGGACAGAATAAGAGTTCTGCCGCTGCCGAAAGCAAAGAACAAGAGACGCTGCTACTCTGCTACTTAATCGGGTTTTTATAGTGATACTTTGAGAAATCTTTGCCCTCATATACCTTGAATCTATTTTTGTGGTTAGACTTATGCTGCCAATATTTGATCAGGATATAGCCGAACACCATACCTCCAAGATGAGCAAAGTGAGCAACATTATCCCCCGGAATACTTGAAAATCCCGCAGATAATTCAAGCAAGGCATACAATCCCACAAACACGCGAGATGGAATAGGTATCGGGACGAAGAGAAGAAACATCTTCTGCTCCGGGAAAAGCCATGCAAAGGCGAGCAATACACCAAAGACTGCACCACTGGCACCAATAGTTACCGCCGGATAAGAGCCTATAGCCAACAACCATGTCAGCTCTTGCACCAACGCCGCTCCAACGCCGCAAACAAGATAATAAATCAAGAACTTCTTTTCTCCCCACTCTCGCTCTATAACAGGACCGAACATCATCACAGCGAACATATTACAGAAAAAATGTCCAAAGCCTGAATGCATAAACATATAGGTGAACAGTTGCCATATATGGAACGAGCGCATTCCATGAAAAGCGGAATAGCCCCAGTTAAACAGCCCGAGCCAAGAAACAAGGTCAAAGCCTAATCTGCCAAACACCCAATCTGCAAGTCCTACAACAGCGTTTATCGCCAATATATTGCGAGTAACAGGAGGCATCTGCTCCCACCAATTTTGAAAAGCACTATTTGTTTGCATCGTACAATAAAAATATATTCAACATTCCCAATTCGATAGACGAGAAACAAGGTAGAACCTCATGTTCATTTACAGTTTCGATGTTATCTCGCAAAAAAAATGCCAAACCAAAAAAGCAGACACTCCAACAATAAAGTGTCTGCTTTTTTCAAATAAATATCTCTTGAATTAGAGAGCAAGTTTAGCACCTGCTTTGAATTTAACAGCCTTCTTTGCAGGGATTTGGATTTTCTGCCTTGTTGCAGGATTGATACCCTCACGAGCAGGAACATTCTTTACGACGAAAGAGCCGAAGCCGATAAGTTGTACATTTTCGCCTGCCTTCACAGCCTCTTCTATAGATGCGAACACTGCATCAACAGCCTTAGCGGCAGCCACCTTTGACATTTCTGCCTTTGCTGCAACAGCAGCAACGAGTTCTGATTTGTTCATAATAATAAGTTTTAATTAATTATTGGGTTGAAAATTCGTTTTTCTCTAATCTCTCGTTACAAAGGTAATAACATTTTTTTATTAATCAAACATTTTTGTCAAAAAAAAACAAAAAATACACTATTTTTGCATTTTTCTACACATAAATCGCTGAAAAATCCGCCTTTTCCGGCATCAATGAGTTATCTAACTCAACCTATACTCCTTAGGAGTCATACCTGTATGGGCTTTAAAAAAACGATTGAAGAACGCCACATTCTCGAAGCCGAGAGAGAGGGCAATCTCTTTTACCTGAAGATTTGTAATTTTAAGTTGCGACTTGGCATCTGTCATTATCGCATCAATAATCATATCCCCCGCCGTTCTGCCCGACACCGATTTTATAGTTGAGCACAGGTGAGGTAAGGTAAGATGCATCGCATCCGCATATTCCGACACATGATGCCACTCGGCATAATGTTTCATAACGAGATTACTATACTCCTGCAAAATCTCCGTCCTCCTGTCCTGCGGCTGAGTTGACTGCTGCTGATGCTTAGCGGCATACTCAACATAAGAAGCATTAAGCAGATTGAAGATAGGAATCATCTTAGCCGTCGTGAGCATAGAAGGCTGACAATTAGAAGCCTGCATCATCAAATTTACCATTCCCTTGATAATAGGCACATTCTGATCGGGCACACGCACAACCATCTGAGGAATATTACGCGGCACCATCGACAGACGATTACTAAATGTATTCTTTTCTATAAAGGAAGAGGAGAAAAGAAAATAATAAACTAACGCATCGTCTGAAAACTCATGAATCAAAAGAAAAGTCCCGGGCTGAATCATCAACAGATCATTCTCATGAAATTCGTGCTCGGTTATATCAATGGTGGCTCGGGCTGAACCTCTTGCCATAAAGGCATAAACGCCACACATTATTTTGCACGGGAAACGCCCGTATTCGTTCATCAACTTACCCGAAGCATCTCCCACAAGATAGTCAACCGGACAATCTAACAGCGGTATTTTATTCTCTTCTGCCATACTCTACTATAATTACATTTTTTGCAAAGTTATAAAAAAGTTTTTATATTTTCACCTCAATCATAAAAAAAATGCATTTTTCCGCCTAAAAAAATGCTTATTATTAATCTTAACCTAAAAAATCGGCAATTTTGTTTGCTTTCAGACCGAGCATAATAAACGGCGGGAAGTTAAACAAAGAGTCTCATCGTTTATGCGGAGAAAAAACACAATTAGCTGTTATGCAAGGGTAAGTCTTGACAGCAAATCAATCGTCTGCCTTGCTTCTCTCACATCGTGAACTCTCAAAATATCAGCGTTATGAAGCAAAGCAACCGTATTGAGCACCGTAGTACCGTTTAATGCCTCTGCCGAGGTAATATCAAGAGCCTTATAAATCATCGATTTGCGCGACAGTCCGGCTAATATCGGAGAATTAAGGCAACTCAATTCACTAAGGCGGCGAAGAATAGCATAATTTTGATCAATAGTCTTTCCGAAACCGAATGCAGGGTCAATAATAACATCCGCCACTCCATGACTATGCAGATAATCGAGCTTTTCCGCAAAAAAAGCAATCATAATAGCCATAATATTCTCATTCTCACTAACGCAAAGATTATCTCTGTTATCAATATGATTCGGCATGAAAGAGAGAATATACGGTATTTTATGATTTATAACGACCTCCAACAGACCTTTGTCCCAATTTCCTGCCGACACATCATTAATTATATCCACTTGCGCTTCTGTTATTGCACGCTGAGCAACCGATGCTCTAAATGTATCTAATGATATAATAGTATGAGGAAAATGCTTTCTTACAACAGACAAGGCGGGGATAACACGAGCCATTTCCTCTTCTTCCAGCACTAAATCACCATACGGACGGGTACTACAACCTCCTATATCAATAATATCAGCCCCTTCTGAAATATCCTTTTCCACTAACCGCAGCAATTCATCCTCTCCGCAAGCATAACCCGCCCCCGAAAAACTATCCGAACTGAGATTGACAACAGCCATCAATTTAGGCTTGCTGCAATCAAACAAACGATTTCCTATATTCAAAATATTGCTCTTCATTTGAACAAAGGTACAAAAATAATCACTGAAATGGAGATTTTTTGACATATTTGTAGAAAAAAAAAACAATTTTTAGTTTTTTTTACGCCAAAAGTTGTCAACTTAGAAAAAAAATTATAACTTTGCAAGTTGAATAGTAAAATATGCAGAATTATATCGTTATGAGAAACGCAGGAAATATTGCATTATTGGCATTGGTAGTAGTTTTTTCGGCTTGTTCAAACCGCGAATTAAATACTCGTGTATCTAACACAACAGGTTGGAATTATTTTGATAAGAACACTACTAAGTTTGAAGCGATAGAGGGTGTCGGCAATGTGGATCCTGTCGGCATGGTTGCCATACAGGGCGGTACATTCACCAAGGGCGAAAACGATGAGTTCTTAACTGCTCCGCGCGACAACACTCGCCGTACTTTGACCGTCAACTCGTTTTATATGGACAAGTATGAGGTTACCAACCTCAACTGGCGCGAATACGAGAATTGGATGAATATTGTGTTTGGCCATGTTGCTCCTAATCTTATCAAAAAGATGCTGCCTGACTCAACCGTATGGCGCGAGGAGATGGCATATAACGAGCCTTACGAGATCTACTATTATCGCCATCCTGCCTTCAGTTTCTATCCTGTTGTCGGCGTTAGTTGGAATCAGTGTATGGACTACTGCCGTTGGCGTACTGACCGCGTTAACGAACTTGCACTCGTGCAAGGCGGATACCTTGCAATGCCAAGCTTTCAAGAACTATATTTAAAAGGAGAGGACGAAGTGAGCGCATGGGATGAAGCCAACCCCGACTACCCATTGGTTGAGATACCTCAGAAAGAAGATCCTGCAAATCCTGAGGCTCCGACTGAATTATACGCAGTGCCATTCGAGTGGATAAGAGATAAATTTATCTTTAACACTGAGAAATACCTCTATGATAGTGATTATACTCCCGATTTCGGCCGTCGGCCGAAGACTGACTTTGCGGGTAATGATCGCAAAATCACCCGCGAGGATGGCGTTTTAGTTGTAGGCTACCGCCTGCCGACAGAGGCAGAATGGGAGTTTGCGGCCTTTGCTCCAATCGCCGGAGAAGACGGTTTGACTATCGAGGGCAAGCTCTACCCGTGGTCAGGCTACCACCCCAGAAACCTGAAAGACAAGAAACTGCTCGGTCAGATGCAGGCTAACTTCGTTCGCGGCAGAGGCGACATGATGGGCGTAAGCGGTGAGTTGAACGACCATTATGTTATAACCGGCCCCGTTGACGAGTATCAGCCCAATGATTTCGGACTATATAATATGGCAGGAAATGTGAACGAATGGGTGTTCGATGTATATCGTGAGACAACCAACCAAGAGACTTCAGAGTATAACTCTTTCCGTGGTAACATCTACGCCAAACCTCTGAAATCAACTGCTGAAGACGGATCGTCCGTATTCGTATTAGACTCTCTCGGTCGCATTGAAGTAACATGGGAAGGCGATGACGACAAACGCGCATGGAAAGACGGCGACTACGCTTCTCTCATCGATACCGATTTCCCGCTTGACACCATCGGTATGAAAGCACTGCGTGGCGAGGAAAGTGAGGTAAGAATTGACCCGACTGACCTGCTTGCGCCGCGCATCACCAAAGAGACACGCGTGTATAAAGGTGGTTCATGGAAAGACCGCGTATATTGGATTAACCCGAGTTCGCGTCGCTATCTTGACCAAGATAAGTCAACCTCTACTATCGGTTTCCGTTGCGCTATGTCAACGGTTGGCAACCAAATACCTAACGGCTCACCTACGCTCAAACAATAAAAATTAAAAAATAAAATTAACAAATGAATTTCCCTAAAGACTTACGCTATACAACAGAGCACGAGTGGATTCGCATCGAAGGTGATATCGCCTTTGTCGGTATTACAGATTACGCCCAATCAGAACTGGGTGAAATAGTGTTCGTTGATGCAGCCGACAGCGTTGGGCAGACCTTTGCACAAGGTGAGGTCTTCGGCTCAGTAGAAGCAGTAAAAACAGTATCTGACCTCAATATGCCGGCTTCCGGTGAGGTTATCGGTTTCAACGATGATTTGAATGACCACCCTGAGTTTGTCAACGAAGACCCGTATGGTAAAGGTTGGATGATACAGGTGAATATCAGCGATCCTTCTGAACTCAACTCACTTATGGATGCTGAAGGCTACGAAGAGCATATCAAATAACTGATAATACGCTTATAAGCAAAACAACAGGTTTCCACACGGCAACCTGTTGTTTTGTTATACCTAATTATATATATAACTGAAGTTTCTCACATTAGAGAATACGAGACGGTGAAATTGAGAGGGGAAACATTAAACGTTCGAGACCTTCTCCACTACCAGAACGTTCGGAGACGTTCTCCACTATAATAACCTATTCGAAGTTAAAGACGATAGTTATCATGTGAGAGTTGAGTCGCTGCAAGGCATCCGAATAGAAGAACTCTTGGGGTTGCAACTCCACGCGCTCGTGAGAAGGTGTCAGAACATTGTTAAAACCAATCTGATACTTTATCTCAGGGCATAACTTGAACCATTCGAAATAGAGGTCAATGCCGGCGCCAAACTGCACAAAATAATCAAACGGCTTGAGCAATATCGGTTTTTTCTTGTCTTGACCAAAATTATAACTAAAACCGCCACCCGCGATAATATACGGTCTAAAATTACCCTCTCTCTCGGCTGACCACTTGATCTCAAGCGGGATTGTGATTGGCAAAGAAAGTACATCTGTCGATAGTCTGTCGAAGTGCCCTGACTCTGCACGATAATTAATTATTCTCTGCCCAAAATGCAGTTGGGGCGTGAACCTGAGAGAGAGGTAGCGCGTCATACGAAGATCCGTAATAAAACCTACGGAGAATCCCGGTAACATAGTACTTACGCGAGTATGAAAGACCTCGTTAGCAAAAACGCGGACAGAGTTACCTGATATTATCATCCCCGACAACGGGTCAAGCGTTTCCGGCGTATAAAAGGACATCAAATTGACGCCTAATGAGAACCCGAAATGCACCAGTTTCTCATCTACGTATGGTCGATTCATCGCCTGCTGCCCAAACAGGGTGGCCGGTAATAAAGCAAATAATATTATCAGTTTACGCCTTTTCACCTCTACTATTGAACGCTCGGAGGCGTTCTCCACTATGAACGTTCGGAGACGTTCTCCACTATTGAACGCTCGGAGGCGTTCTCTACTCCCGCCTTGAGCAATTTTTCTATTGCTAACTTGTAACCTTCAACGCCAAGCCCACCTATTCGCTCCTTGCAAACTTCTGTCAGATATGAGTGTCTCCTAAACGATTCACGCCCCAGTGTGTCAGAAAGGTGGACCTCAATAACGGGTACGGACAATACCTCAACACAATCGCGCAAAGCAACGGATGTATGCGTATATCCACCTGCATTCAAGACGATACCGTCTGCCTTGCCGAACCCGTAATTTTGCAACAAATCTATCATACCCCCCTCGTGATTGGTCTGCATATATATAAGCTCAACATCATGGAACACCGGCACCAACTGATTAATGTAATCCGCAGGATTAATCGTGCCGTAAATCTTAGGATTTCTTACTCCGACAAGATTAAGATTCGGTCCGTCAAGTATCAATATGCGTTTTTTCTTTTGAGGCATTATGACTCATACTACGTGTGCAAAGGTACAAAAAAAAACAAGTATCAGCAAAACAAAAATGCTTTTATATTATTTTAAATGGCGGAAAACTTGTGTATTACAATAAAAAGAAGTAAATTTGTGCAGTAAATCATTGATATAACATTATGATTGAGTATGTAAAAGGGACATTGTCCGCTCTTATACCGACACTGGCAATAGTTGAGGCAGGCGGGATTGGCTATGGAATAAACATTGCTTTGCCCGTGTATTCTGCATTAGCGGGTAAAGAGGAGGCACAAGGGCGCAGCGGCGAAGTTGTCAAGTTGTTTATTCATGAGGTTATCCGTGAGGACGAGCATCTCCTTTATGGTTTTCAGACTGAAGGCGAGCGCAGCATATTCCGCGCACTTATATCCGTGAGCGGTATAGGTCCTAATACAGCACGAATGATAATGTCAGGCTACAGTGCCGCCGAAATACGCCAGATTATTGCCACCGGTAATGCCCGCGCATTATCTAATATCAAGGGTATCGGTGTCAAAACGGCACAGCGCATTATTGTTGAGCTAAAAGATGTAGTCTTAAAGATAGATACGGGCGACAATATCGGCGCAACAACAATAGACACATCCTCTCAGATAGGTAGCGGCTATTCTGCACTTAAAGAGGAGGCTGTATCGGCACTTACGATGCTCGGCTTCCCTGCTGCGCCTGCCGCAAAAGTAGTAGATAAACTGCTTCAGAACGACCCCACAATGCCTGTTGAGAGAGTTATCAAAGAGGCACTAAAAATGTTGTAATCATTATGAAAGTAGCGATAATAGCAGGAGCCGGACCGGCGGGACTGACTGCGGCATACGAGATGTTGCAGCAAACAGATATCCACCCTATCGTGTGCGAAGCGACAGATAAAATAGGCGGTATATCACAGACCGTTGAATATAAAGGCAACAGAATGGATATCGGCGGGCACCGCTTTTTTTCGAAGAACGAAGCGGTGATGCAGTGGTGGAATATGATGCTGCCAAAGCAAGGCAAACGCTCAAAAGACGATATTCTTCTTGACCTTAATGACAAGGAACTTGCGGAAGGCGGTCCTGACCCTGAGAAAGAAGATAGAGTGATGCTTCTTCGCCACAGAGTAAGTCGCATATTCTTCCTCCGCAAGTTTTTCGACTACCCTATCTCAATGCGCAAAGAGACATTTCTCAACATGGGCTTTGCACGAACAATGCGTGCCGGCTTCGGTTATCTGTGGTCATGCATTCACAAACTGCCGGAAACGACGCTCGAGAATTTCTACATCAATCGCTTTGGTCGCCCTCTATACGAGATGTTCTTCGAAGACTACACTACGAAAGTGTGGGGTGTTCACCCCTCTCAACTTGGTGCCGATTGGGGCAGTCAAAGAGTAAAGGGACTGTCAGTGATTGCGATATTAAAAGACATGTGGCGCAAGGCTGTCGGCACCAAGGATACAGCAGAAGTAGAGACATCGTTGATAGAAGAGTTTATCTATCCCAAATATGGTCCCGGGCAATTGTGGGAACTCGTGGCAGAACAAGTTCGCACACAAGGCGGCGAGGTAAGAACGAATGAGGCGATAGAAAAGATACATATAGAAAGCGGTGAGGTAAAAGGAGTCACAATACGCAAGGCTGACGGCACACTCATTGAGCAATCTTGCGATATATTTATGTCGAGCATGCCTATCAAAGACTTGATTGCTGCCATTGACGGCATTGAGGTGCCTAATGAGGTTAGGCATATAGCCGGCGGACTGCCTTACCGCGACTTCATCACTGTCGGATTATGCGTGAATAAGATGAAGATTAAGAACGAGACCAAACTCAAAACATGGGCGAATCGTGTTCCCGACACATGGATATATATTCAAGAGAGAGATGTGAAGTTAGGCAGGCTGCAGATATTTAACAACTGGTCGCCCTACCTCGTTAAAGATTACGAAAACACGATGTGGATCGGTCTTGAATATTTTTGCACCGAGTGCGATGAGATGTGGGAGATGCCGAAAGAGAAGTTCATTCAAATGGCAATAGAAGAACTCGTTCGCATTGATATTATCGAGTCGGATGCAGTACTTGACGCATGCCATGTTAAGATAAAGAAGGCATATCCTGCCTATTATGGCTCATACTACGAATTGGACAAAGTGCGACTTTTCCTCGACACGATAAGCAACCTATGGTGCATCGGTCGCAACGGGCAACACCGCTATAATAATATGGACCACTCTATGCTTACCGCCATGGAGGCTATTCAGGCAATCGCAACGGGCTCAACCGACAAAACGAATGTCTGGAATGTAAACACCGAAACAGAGTACCATGAGAAGAAGTAGAAAATTGATAAATAGGCTGTTTGTTGATCCCACAAACAATATCTTCATACAATTACTTCGCTATGGATTTGTAGGTGGAGTAGCTTTCCTTGCAGACTATGGTGCACTATATCTTCTGACCGATGCAATCGGGTTACACCATCTCTTGTCCGCAGCAATAGCCTTTATAATTGGCTTGACCGTCAATTATTTACTGAGCGTCTCGTGGGTGTTCCGCGGAAACAGAAAAAGCAACAACGCACTGAAAGAGTTTATCGTTTTTGCCATAATCGGTGTCATCGGTTTAGGGCTAAACGAACTTATTATTTGGGCAGGAACAGATCTTATCGGATTGCACTATATGCTTTCAAAGCTTATTAGCACTGCTATCGTTTTCTTCTGGAATTTCTTTGCTCGGCGGATGACATTATTCACAAAGACAAATTAGATTATTTCATTTCATTATACATTTAATTTTCTTTTTCAAATGAAGTATCTGCGTAATATTATTTTCCCGCTTATTATCGCCTTGGCTGCATTTCTTACGGCTCGCTACACTTTCAACGAGAAGCCGGACTTAAATGGTGATAATATCAACTATTACATCTATGCCTCTTCCTTAGCTTCCGGCGGGGGTTATAGTGATTTAGCTCAAATTGGTGCGCCCCCTACTTCTAATTTCCCTCCCGGTTATCCTCTGCTGATGACCCCTCTGAGAAAGGTAACAGACAGCATCGTGGCGCAGAAGTGGCAAAACGAGATTTTTGTTATTCTCTCGCTACTTCTGCTCTATTTTGCTCTCTTGCGCATGGGCTTACCTGCCATTCCCGCTTTCGTTGCATCGTTTGCCGGTGCTTTCCTGCCGCGACTGCTACATTTCTCGACGATGATGATGTCGGAAGCCTCGTTCCTGCTCACCTCGGTCTGCGTCATATACACTATTGTGAGAATGCGTGAGGACGAGCAGAATTGGTCAGCAGAATTTCGTCACCCTTGGATATACCTTATGTTGGTATCTCTTCTTTTCAATTACCATATCCGCACGCAAGGTCTTGCACTCGTTGCCGCCGTAATCTTATATCTTTTGGTAAGCAAGCGATGGGCGGCAACGGGCTTTACCCTTGCGGGCTTTGTTATCGGAATATTGCCGTGGAGGATACGCAATAAGATGCTCGGATTGAACGGTAATCGCTATGTAGATATGATTATGGTAGCCAATCCTTGGCGACCGGAAGAAGGTACACTGACTATCAGTGAGTTTATTTCTCGCTTCTTCGACACGCTACAAATGCTCATCTTCAACGCTATTCCTAACACTATCGTTCCTTTTGTAAATCTTGATTGCGACCGACCTGAATATAGTTTCGGCTTGTATCTATTAGGGATACTTATAGTTGCCGTTATGATTGCAGGGTGCATCAAGATGGGCAGAACAGGTTGGCTATGGGGGTTCTATTTCGCTGCTACATTAGGGATAATATCGATGTTCTCCAGCCCAAGCGGCAACAGGTACATCACTACCATTCTACCTCTATTGACCGCTGCTCTATTTGTAGGATTATGGTGGATATGTTGCCTATTGATAAAGGTTATAACACGAGGCAAAATATCGGCACAAGAACCTGTTGGCAGCGAAGCCAAAATTTTCACCCCATCCTCCCTTTTGGCTCTACTGTTATTGCCGCTCCTGCTCCTCTCCCGTCCGGGCTTACAGGATGAAAACAAAGCAGCACGGCAGCGCTATCCTCTGCAATATCAGCAGTTCTTTAATATAGGCAAACAGCTGAAGAAAAACACGAAGGAGAACACCGTTATATGCTCTCGCAAACCTGCGATGCTATGGATGTACGCCGAACGCCCGGGGTGCGTGTATAAGTTCACAACCAATGCCGAAGAACTGCTGATTGACCTCATTCAGAAAAAAGCGGATTTCGTTATTCTTGATGCATTAGGATACTCATCCACTCCACTTTATCTCTTCCCCGCCGTACAGAAATACCCGCAATTTTTCCATATCGTGCAACAATACGATAACACTCATACCTATCTGCTGCGCTTTAACCGAGAGGCAGCAGCCGAACAACTTATAACCCATAACTAAAATGAAAAAAACTTTTCTTCTTCTCTGCGCTTTAGGGCTTGTTAATATGTGTATTACAGCAGAGCGCATCAGCGAGCAGACAGCCCTGTCCATCGCACAAAATTTTTTATTGTCATCACCGAGCAGCAACCCGAACATACAAGGTATGCCCTCTAAACAAAGACTCCGTTTGCAGAAAAGTGCTGCAGTAAACGAGAGCGAATATTTCGTTTACGAGAACGCCGACGGCGAAGGTTGGGTAATGGTGTCTGCAAGCGATATTGCTCACCCCGTTCTCGCCTTCTCAGAGACGGGGCATTTCAGGACTGAGAATCAGCCCGATAACATCAAGGTCTGGCTTCGCGGCTATAGCAGAGAGATAAGTGACGCAGAGGAGCGCGGATTGGTTGCTGACGAAGAGATTCTCGAAGAGTGGTCAGACCTTCTCGGCGGCATCAGGCGTGCCGGCAATGTTGTGGTCGGTCCGCTCGTGCAGACTATATGGGATCAGGATGCACCATTCTGCAACCTTTGTCCCGGAACGGGTACTCCGGGCAGAAACTCCGACAAGGCATACTCAGGCTGCGTTGCTACCGCTATGGCACAAGTGATGAACTACTGGCAATGGCCCGTAGTAGGCACAGGCTCACATACCTATCAGCCGAAAATGTCAACATACGATGACAACGGCAACTATACCGGCGAAACAATTATTTACCAAGGCGAACTGACCGCTAACTTTAGTAACACAACCTACGACTGGGCCAATATGCGAAACGACTACACCGGTTCATACACTACTGCCCAAGCCAATGCCGTTGCTACACTTATGTATCACTGCGGCGTGGCAGTAGAGATGCAATATGGCAGTTATGACTATGACGGCAGCGGTGCCTACACTATCAATTACGGCGAAACATACGAAGATTTCCCATGCGCAGAAAACGCACTTTACACATTCTTCGGTTATAAGCAATCGACCATAAAGAGTTATGCCAAAGACGGATACTCTTCAGGTGGTTATACTTACTATCAGAGGCAAACCGACTCACAATGGAAAACACTCATCAAAAATGAGTTGGATAACAACCGTCCTATTATGTACGATGGCACAAGCGATGAAGGCGGACATAGTTTCATCTGCGACGGCTACCGCTCCGACAACTATTACCACTTCAATTGGGGTTGGTCAGGCTACAACGACGGTTACTTCCTTCTGACCTCTCTCACCCCCGGTAGCGGTGGCGCGGGAGGCGGAGGTTATGACTTCTCCGAAGATCAAAGCATGATTATCGGTATCATGCCCGACAAACCGGAAACGCCCGTCACAAGCATAACACTCAACCCTACTTCACTCACTCTGAAGATCTACGAACGGCAGACAATAAGCCCAACCGTATTACCCGCAACTGCGGCGCAAACCGTCACATGGACATCAAGTAACACTGCCGTAGCAACGGTTGAAGGCGGTATCGTAAGGGGCATATCGGCAGGTACTGCCACAATCACCGCCACTGCTACGGACGAGAGCGGCATTACCGCCACTTGCAGCGTAACTGTTACTGATGAGATACTAACTGACTTCTCAGCCGAACACAACAGCAACATAACTCTCTCAACCGACAATAGTAGCAACGCTACCTCTGCCAAGGTGATTATCGACGGTGAAGAATACGATGCCATAAAGTTAGGCACTGCCAAAAACAAGGGCGTTTGGAAAATAACGATTCCCGCGGGTACTACGAAACTCTGTTTCCATGCGGCAGCATGGTCAGGCGCAGCCTTAACACTTGCTCTCACCGCCACCCCCACTATTACAATGAGTGCTACGGTCTTTAGCGTAAGCAGCGATACCGGCGTATCAAATAACTCACCTTTCACTCTCGCAAGCGATGTTACCGGCGAAGGATACTACTTTGAGGTCAATGTCTCAGATGTCACATCCGCCACTACACTTACCTTCACCCCATCTACTAACCGATTTATTGTTTGGGGCGTGAATTTATTTGCCGAAACGACGGACGACAATTCTGAGCCCGAAGAACCCGAAGAAACACACACAGGTACTTATTATGCTCTGAAAGATATCGCAAATATTACTCTCGATGAAGTCGTTATCATAACAATGTCGAGCACAAGCGGCACCTTCGCCATATCTAATGATAACGGCACATCGGCTGCCCCGACGGCAGTAGCAGTTGCTGTCAGCCGTGATACTATAATCTCCACAGATGAGACTATACTTTGGAATATAAGCCGCAACGGCAACGATATCACCTTCTATCCTAACGGTACTACCGAGAAGTGGCTCTATTCAAATAATACCAACAACGGTGTTCGCGTTGGTAGCAACGATAACAAAGTATGGACCATCGATACTGAAAGCGGATATCTCAAACACTCTGCTACAGAACGTTATCTCGGCATCTATAACAGTCAAGACTGGCGAGCATATACCTCGGTAAATAACAACATTAAAAATCAAACACTTGCATTCTATGCAAAAGTCACGCCTGTTTCAACATACGATGAGCAGGTAGAGGACAACAATATCCGTTTAGAAGGAAACCACATCGTGAACACAAGCGGTTCGGTACTGCAAATATTCACTATCAGCGGCTGCCCTGTCGCAACCATCAGAGACAACTATGATATCTGTACCTTGCCGCAAGGTATATATATCGTAACTAACGGCAACGAGTGGATAAAATTTGCAAAATAAAAGAATCAGCTTTTCGAAATATTACGAAAAAGTAATATGCCGAAGAGACAAAAAGATAATGAGTTATAATCAACTCATTATCTTTTTGTTTTCATTTCTCGGTAAAGGCATTATGCTTCACAACATATTTCGAAACGGTCAAAATTCTCATAAAACAAGTTATCTTTGCAGAAGTAAATCAAATAATGTCATGAAACGCCTCATCTTATTCGTTTTTCTCTTGTATCCTTTTGCAATTTTGCTTGCAACAAATATCAGTTACACGGCTGACAATGTAAGCATATTTCCCAATCCTGAGCGCGGGTTTATTGATCAGTTAGAGAAAGTAGTAACCGCCTCATCGCCAAATGTAGTGAAAGGTCACGCCTCTTATTTCACCGCCACAGGCGACAGGGAATCGCAACGGCTCGTTTTAGTACTATATTACCTCAATAATTTCAAATCTACCGCTACCTTACCCGCTGCCGTTCTTAATGGTTTTGACGAGGACATGGCAGTTTTGAGGCAATACGGCTACAAATGCATTCTTCGCTATGCCTATACTTCAGATAACACCGACGACATAGCATACGATGCTCCTCTGTCAATAGTACAAAGCCATATTAACCAATTAAAATCTCATTGGCAGGATAATGCTGATGTGATATACGTTGTTCAGGCAGGGTTTATCGGCGCATGGGGAGAATGGTATTACACAAGCAATTTTGGCAACCAACAGAGCACGATGAATGCTGACCGCAGCGCACTGCTCACCTCGCTCCTATCTGCCGTTCCGTCAGATCGATGCATACAACTGCGTACACCTCTTTTCAAAACAGGTTATATCGGTGACACCTCCCCCCTTACTTCATCAGAAGGTTTCAGCGGTAGTGCCCGCGCCCGCCTTGCGCATCATAACGATGCCTTCCTCTCAAACAATGGCGACCTCGGCACCTATACCGACACGGCAACACAAAAAGCATATATAGCACAAGAGACACTGTATGTGCCGCTCGGTGGCGAGAGTTGCATACTTAGTACCTCTGAGGCAGCCACCAACGCCACATACGCAAAGACGACAGGCGAGATGAGCAGACTACATTGGACATTCTGCAAAGCATCATATTCTGAAATAGTGACAAACAAATGGAGGTCAGAGGGCACTTTCGACGAACTTAATCGCCGCATGGGGTATAGATATCAACTCGTGGAGGGGTCTTTTCCCGACAACGTCACCGCAGGTGAAAATGTGGCAATAACACTAAAAATACGCAACACAGGTTATGCGCCGCTCTATAATGAACGTCCCGTCTATCTAATACTCAAAAACAGCAGTAACACATACAAAGTCCGGCTACAGACCGATCCGAGGAGATGGCTGCCTAATAATGCTTTGACCGAGATAAGCGAAACAGTTAAAATTCCCCTTGAAACGGTAGAAGGCACATACAACCTATATCTCTATATGCCGGACGCATATTCCTCCATCGCGGATAACCCGCGCTACTCCATTCGGTTCGCCAATGCTGATGTATGGGACGAAACGACCGGTATGAATGACCTTAATGCCTCTATTTCTATATCAAGCAACACGGCTTGCTGCGATCCGCTTGAACCTGTTTTACTGCCCGCCACCCTAAAAAAAGACAATGTATCGGCTGTGAGCGAAGATATGACATGGTATCAAAACGACTATTTTGACTTCGGTCCGGATGATAATCCTAATACCGACCGCTGGGCACAATGGGCTATTGAACTGCGCTATCCGGGGGAATACACAATTACAGACGATTACTCTTGCCCGAACGGACATGCATGGGGATTGCAACTCATAGATGCCGATAACACTACCATTGCCTCTTATACTACTGAGTCTTGCTGGACCGTTGGCACTGAAACAATAACATATAGCAGCCCGTGGGATTTAAACATAGCGCAAGGCGTTTATACCTTGCGCGTTCAAAATGTTATGGAATGGGGGCAACCTAAACTTCACTCCCTCACCCTTTCATACAACGGAGAACTGCCAACGGTAGAGGATGTATTAGAAACAACGAACACACAATCGCAATCGTACCGATATTACGATATTCTCGGGCGACAAGTATCTGCCGACCACAAAGGCATAGTCATCACGGTTAATCCTCACTCACGAACAATCGGTAAAGGTTACAACCGATAAAATTCCCCACTACTATACAAAAGTATAGAAGCAATATTCTGCCTGCATTGGAAGCAAGAAACGAAACAGGGGCGGTAAGATAGTAGAAGGCGTCAGCAATGCAGTGCGGAAAACCGCAATGAATAAACAAGGGAACTGCGAACAACAGAGGTATCCAGTTCCCTATTTCTTTGCCCTTACGGGCGAAAGTAACCGCCGTTGTCATCAATATGCCACAACCAATTGCAAGCACTCCGCTACGTAAGGCACCATTCTGCAGACGGGCTGAGAGAACCTGCTCGGCACTCTCGCTAAGCGGCATAGATGAGCAACGAGCAACAAGAGCAACAAGCAGACAACCGCAGATATTGCCTATAAGGATTATCAGTAAATCCAACAAATCCTGCTTCGTACGAACAAAACCCGCAGTACCCGTAAATAGTTTAAGTTTGTAACTGACGACCGTGGCAAGCCCGAAAATAAAGAGTACCATTCCGAGCGACTTACCCGCTAAAAAACCAAATCCGGCGATACCTATACACACACCCGCAAAAATTGCAGAACGAAAAATATTAAACACAATTTTAAAAGTTACATTGCGGGCAAAGCCCTAAAGTTGAAAGTTGAAAGTGCGGGCAGAGCCCTAAAGTTGAAAGCCGTCTCTAACAGCAGAGCGGTCGGTTATTGCACAAAGTTAATGAAAAAAAACTACATTAACAAAATATTTACGCTTATCATATTTCAATATTAAAAAGTTTTTGTAATTTTGCACATAGAGGAAGCCTGTAGCAAAGTACGATGTACCGCTTGCGCTATGTACGATGTACGACGGGCTTACGCTATGTACAAACGTTCGGAGACGTTCTCCACTAATTCCTGAAAAATATGCTTGCCGCACTACTTAGTCTTTTAACCCAACTTAACTACAAACCTCTTCATGAGGCGGGGTATATGGGGGATGGCATGACGATTGCCGTTATCGATGCCGGCTTTTATCGTGCCAATGACCCTACCGTTTTTCCGCAGAATCAGATTATCGGTTGGTATGACTTGCTTCAAGGCGAGCCAAATACTACGGATACAATTGATATGTTTTCTAACCCGCAGAACTATCACGGCACCGCTTGCCTTAGCACCATGCTTTACCACGATAGTATGTTCGTAGGAACAGCTCCTCACGCCAATTATATTCTCATTCGCACAGAAGATTATTATCAAGAGACCAGAGAAGAGGTCGATCGTCTAATCCGCGGTTTACAACTTGCCGATTCCCTCGGCGTGGATGTAGTAACAATATCTCTTGGTTATACTCTCTTTGATGACACACTCACAAATTACACCTACGCGGACATGGACGGCAGAGGCGCGGCAGCGCAGGCGGTTCTTAATTTAGCGCGTCATGATATCCTTGTTTGCGTAGCGATGGGAAATGACGGTAATAACTCGTGGCATTATTTATCTACTCCTGCCGATGCCGATTCTATCATATCGGTAGGCGCAGCAGATATCAATGGCAATCCTTGCTCATTCTCTTCTTACGGTCCGACGGCAGACGGCAGAGTTAAACCCGAAGTAATAGGTTGGGGCGGGAATTGCATTATATATAATCCCTCATACCGAGACCCTGAAACCGGCAAGGAAGGAATATTGGGTTATAGCAACGGGACATCCTATTCCACCCCGCAGATAGCAGGCCTTGCGACATGCCTAAGGCAAGCACTGCCGCATCTGAGTGCTATGGAGATACGGCAGATAATCATCGAATCGGCTTCTTTCTACCCGCAATGGACCGACCAATTAGGATATGGCATCCCCGATTTTGGTTATGCTTATAATGGCACCAAATTTAACGATATTGAGCAACTCATCGGCAGTACCGACAATAGCCCCAAAGCCGCCAAAATCTATCTTTCATCAAGTTACGGCATCGTTATAAAGAAAGGTGGAGAAATGTTTACTCCGCTTGGCATCAAAATAAATTAAAAAAAACTTGCGTGTTTGAGAAAAAAGCATTACCTTTGTACTCACAATAGGGAAGTCCTGTACGACCAGCTCCCTCTGAATTCCCCCAGGTCTTGACCGAAGCAAGGGTAGGAGGTTGTAGCGGTGCGATATAGTTCGCTTCCCTTTTTTCGTATAATTTAAGTCTGAACGTTCGGAGATATTCTCCACTATGTTAACCGATTTTCTAAAATCACATATCATTCGCAACCTGCCTTTTTCCCCCAACGCCGGACAAGAAGAGCTGACAGATAAATTATGCCGGTTCTTGCTTGGACATCAACCATTGCAAACGTTCGTGCTGCGGGGATATGCAGGAACGGGTAAGACATCGATGGTCAGTGCCTTGGTTAAGACTCTGACTCACCTTCAGCAGGGGGTGGTCTTACTTGCGCCTACGGGTAGAGCCGCAAAAGTTATTGCTGCTTATTCCGATCACCCCGCTTTTACAATCCACAAACATATCTACAGGCAGCAACAAGCCGGTTTCGGTCATTTCTCTCTCGCTGATAATCTACACAAAAACACACTCTTTATCGTAGATGAGGCATCGATGATTTCTGATTCCACTAATTTCGATAGTCCATTCGGTTCGGGCAATCTCCTTCGTGACCTCATCAGTTATGTCTTTTCGGGTGATAATTGTCGTTTGCTTTTACTTGGCGACACGGCGCAACTCCCGCCTGTGGGACAGACCAACTCGCCTGCTCTCAATAGCGACTTCCTGCGCAGTCTCGGATTAAACGTAACTGAGCATCTGCTGACAGAAGTGGCGCGTCAAGCACTTGACTCCGGCATTCTTGCTAACGCCACGCATATCCGCGACTGCCTGATGAAAGGGGATATACAACTACTGCCCGCTTTCTCTCTGTCAGGTTATAATGATATCTCTCATCTCAACCCGCAAGATTTCACAGATACTATTGAACGCTGTTACAGAGAGGACGGGATAGACGAGACCGTTGTTCTCACACGCACTAATCGCCGTACTAATCTTTATAATAACGGCATACGGGCGCAACTGCTGATGCGGGAAGAGGAACTATCTACAGGCGACAGACTTATGGTCTGCCGAAATAATTATTTCACCCCCGAATTTATTGCCAATGGGGACCTTTTCACCTTAAAACGACTGCGACATCAAAGAGATATGTACGGTCTGCATTTTGCCGATGCCGTGCTTGAGTCGGGGTATCACGCTAACGAAATAGAAATGACGGTCTGCCTTGACACGCTGCATACCGACTCGCCCGAAGATAATAATACCATCTGGCAAGAGCTTTACACAAAGATTGGGGAAGACTACCCCGAAATAAGAAATAAGAAAGATTTGCGTGACAAGATTATGTCATCACCATACTACAACGCCTTACATATTCGTTTTGCCTATGCCGTTACTTGCCACAAGTCGCAAGGCGGGCAATGGAGTAATGTATTTATCGATCCGGGTATGATAAGCACCGACCGCTTAGGCGAAGAATTCTACCGATGGCTATACACCGCCCTCACCCGCGCCACTAAACGAGTATTCCTAATTGGCTTTAACAAGTGATCAAGGACAAAGGAACAAGGAACCATAGTTGGCGGTATTGCCGAATAA
The DNA here is from genome assembly GCA_937885465.1 of uncultured Bacteroidales bacterium. Classification (GTDB taxonomy): domain Bacteria; phylum Bacteroidota; class Bacteroidia; order Bacteroidales; family Paludibacteraceae; genus Colicola. Next base: position 31,721 of record CAKZZM010000144.1, on the reverse strand, counting down.
TATTCGGCACAATGGACAATGCCTATTTTGAACGAAATACCAAGTGACGAAGTACGAAAGATGTTTAAAATAGCGTTCCGAGTTGTTGTATCGGTGATTTGCCAAGATGGCGGTAGGCCAGTTCGGTAACCTCTCGACCTCTCGGCGTTCTCTTAATAAAGCCTTCCATAATAAGATACGGTTCATATACCTCCTCTATCGTACCGGCATCTTCACCCATAGCAGTAGCGATAGTATTGAGTCCTACCGGTCCGCCGTTGAACTTGTCAATAATAGTGAGTAGCAGTTTGTTATCTATCTCATCTAAACCGAAGGTATCAATATTAAGAGCCTCAAGTGCATATTGAGTGATATTGAGGTCTATTTTCCCGTTTCCTTTTACTTGTGCGAAGTCTCTCACTCTCCTCAGTAGCGAGTTAGCGATTCGCGGTGTTCCTCTTGAGCGTCGCGCTATCTCGTCGGCGGCATGGCTGTCAATAGCGACACCAAGCAAATCCGCACTACGCCTTACAATACGACCTAACACCTGAGCATCGTAATACTCTAAGTGACATTTTATTCCGAACCGAGCAAGGAGTGGTGAAGTGAGCAGTCCGCTACGAGTGGTTGCACCTACAAGGGTGAAATGATTAAGGTCAATCTGTATAGTGCGAGCCGATGGTCCTTTATCTATCATGATATCGATACGATAATCTTCCATCGCTGAATATAAGTATTCTTCTACTACGGGACTCAGGCGGTGTATCTCATCGATAAACAAGACGTCATGCTCTTCGAGCGAGGTGAGCAGACCCGCCAAATCTCCGGGTTTATCAAGAACCGGACCGCTCGTAACCTTAAACCCTACACCTAACTCATTCGCAATGATATTAGAGAGAGTTGTCTTCCCCAATCCGGGAGGGCCGAAAAGAAGGGTATGGTCAAGACTTTCGCCGCGTTGCTTGGCAGCTTGAACGAAGATACGCAGATTATCTACAATCTTCGTCTGTCCGGCAAAGTCGTCAAACCTAAGCGGACGCAACGCCTTGTCTATATCGTCTGCCTGTATTTGTTGCTCCTTGCGTATGTCAAAATCATTTGCCATATTGTCATTTACCTTTTACTTAAGTCTGAACGTTCTCAGACGTTCTCCACTGCACTTATCTCTCGTCTTTATAAAGTCGGCATTGAATGCCGACTAAAGTCTAACCGTTCTCAGACGTTCACCACTATTGTTGATTCATGAAACAATTGAGGTAAGTCGATTCCTTCAATGTCTTTTACATCCGACCGTATACTGCCTCTGTCAATTATCACCACTCTATCGCACATTTCTTTCACTTCCTGCAATATATGCGTTGAAAGAATAACGGTTGCATCGGTTGACAGATCTCTGATAACGGCGCGTATATCCTCCAACTGATTAGGGTCTAACCCTGTTGTCGGCTCATCGAGAATAAATAGTTTCGGACTACTAAGTAGCGTCTGCGCCAGTCCTACCCTCTGCTTATAGCCTTTGCTCAGATTACCGATTTTCTTTGTTACCTCAGGCGTCAACCCTACTCGTTCTATCACCTCTTCCACCTTCTTCTTCCGCTCTGTTTGCGACATCTTCACGCCGGACACTGAAAGCATAAAGAGCAGATATTCCCTCACATACATCTCATAATAGAGCGGATTATTTTCGGGCAGATAACCTATCAATGGAGCCACCGCGTGCGGACTTTTACGCATATCAACTCCGCACACTTCAACCTGTCCCTCATCCGCTTGCCACAGCCCGGTGAGTATCTTCATTAGCGTACTCTTGCCCGCCCCATTGGGTCCCAACAAGCCGACGACCTCATGGGCACCTATCTCTAACGACACATCGTCTAAGATGCGCTTACCGCCGAGAGTCTTGCTGATATGTTGAAGAGTAACCATAACGAAGTACGAAGTACGAAGGAACAAGGAACAAGTGCTTGCATTGTTTACAAAGGTACAATTTTTTTTCGTATTACGCAATAAATCGTTATCAAATAATTTATTTATTTGTAAAGGCGGCAAAAAAAATGTAATTTTGTAAATACTGCTAAAGTGCGGGCGGAGCCCTAAAGTTACAGTTGAAAGTCTATTATGTTAATTGATATCAAACTCACCCCCGAAGAATCTGCATCTGAGGAGAAGATACTCTCTCACGCAGCATCCGCAATGCACGTCAAGGAAAGCGACATCTTCTCAATGCGTATCGTACGCAGGTCGGTTGACGCTCGTCAGCGGCAGATATGGGTTCTGCTGACAGTCGATGTAGCCCTTTCTGCGGAAGAAGCGACTTTACCCGCATACCCCAAGCCCGTATTCCAAGATGTAAGAGATGCGAAGAAGCAGGTAACGATCGTTGGTGCCGGACCGGCAGGATTATTTGCTGCTCTCACTCTGCTTGAACACGGTATTCGCCCTATTATTCTTGAGCGGGGCAAACCCGCTCAAGATCGCAAACGCGATATTGCTTTGCTTAACCGCAATGAAGGTATTTGTGAGGAGAGTAACTACTGCTTCGGTGAGGGCGGTGCCGGAACCTTCTCCGACGGCAAGTTATTCTCAAGGTCGAAGAAAAGGGGCGACATGCACCGTGTCTTAGAGCTTTTCCACTTCTTCGGTGCTGTGGACAGCGTTCTCTATGATACTCACGCACATATAGGCAGTGACCGCCTGCCGACTATCATTAAACGTATGAGAGAAACGATAATTGAGGCAGGAGGGGAGATACATTTTAATGAACAAGTAACAGATATTATAATTGAAGAAAGGGAACACAAATTATCAGTTACGACGGCAGGTAACAGTACTTTTACATCCGATGCCTTGGTTCTCGCCATTGGACATTCAGCGCATGACACTTATCGCCTATTGGCATCGAAAGGTATTGTCCTTGAGCCTAAAGGCTTTGCGATGGGCGTGAGAGTGGAACACCCGCAAAGTCTCATTAATTCCCTTATGTACCACATTGACGAAGTACGAAGTACCGCTTGCGCTATGTACGAAGGAACAAGGAACAAAGAACAAGGAACAAAGAACAAAGAACAAAGAACAAGTACGAAGGTGCTACTTGATGAGCGAAACTCAATTGTGGATATCTTAGGTAATGCTGCATATAATCTGCGAACGCAAGTTGACGGACGAGGTGTCTATTCGTTTTGCATGTGTCCGGGAGGACATATCGTACCCGCCGGAAGCAGCAAGGAGAGTATAGTGGTAAACGGCATGTCTGCCTCCCATCGCAACTCGCCTTTCGCCAACTCCGGCATTGTAGTCGAAATTCCGGAGAGTCCGGAAAATCCGGAAAGCACAGAAGCCGCATTAGAGAGATTAGACATGTTGGAGCGGATAGAACATCGCTGTTGGGAAGAAGGAGCACTCGCTGCCGGCAAACCGCACAGTGCCATAGCACCCGCGCAGCGACTTCGCGACTTTGTGGAAGGCAAAGCGTCTAAAGACCTGCCCGCCACTTCATACCTGCCCGGCTGTATCCCATCACGATTAGACCTTTGGCTACCGCAAGAAATAAGCACACGTCTCCGACAAGGGTTTCGCGATTTCGACCGCAAATACCCCGGCTTCCTGACTAACGATGCCGTCGTGATAGGGGTTGAGAGCCGATCATCTTCGCCTATACGCATCGCCCGCGATAGCGACACGCTGCAAGCGAAGTACGAGGTACGAAGGAAGTACCAAGTACCAAGTGACGAAGTACCAAGTGACGACGGGCGGGCGGCTTTAATCTACCCCTGCGGGGAAGGAGCAGGCTATGCAGGAGGTATAACATCCTCAGCACTCGATGGAATAAAAATAGCAGAAAAAATAGCTCAAACATTAGCAGAAAAATAGCGAAAAACAAAGGCTTAGGTTGCGTAACCTAAAAAAAAATCGTAACTTTGTCTTTCGTACATCGTTCCTTCGTACTTCATTATGAGGCTTTACAAGCGGATATTGGCATCGGTGGGCATAGTTTTGCTATGCACGGCATTAGTACTGCTAATGCTGGTGTCGCTTGCCCGTTCCGGCAGGGTACAGACCGCAACGCTGAGAGTCTTTTCCGAGCAAATGTCTCGAGGATTAGGAGCGAAAGTGGAGGTCGGACATATCGCCTACAAATTTCCCAACAGACTTATTGTGGAGGATGTCTTAATAGAAGACAGGCAGCGAGATACGCTGCTTTATATTGATACTCTCTCCGCATACGCCGATATGCTGAAACTGCTGCGTGAAGACACTCTCTGTATTCATGAGGTGGCACTTGTGGGCGGTTATCTGAATGCATATCCCGTTAATGATTCCACAATGAATTATCTGTTTCTTGTGGATGCTTTCAGAAGTGAAAAGCAGGACAGCAACTCAGATTTTCATATTAATCTTCAAGTTCAGGATATACGCCTCACTAATATTCGTGCTCGGCTGAATAATTGGCGTGGTCAGATACCTGACGCAGCGTTGCATGTATATAATATAACTCCTCATCTTTTCGATGTTGAGATAGAACGCTTGTCAGCGAATGTTCGCCACCGCGATGTACCTTTTGATCTCCTCTCTTTGCAGGCACACTTGCTCATCAACGATACTCTCGTCACCTTCCCCACGCTTCATGCCACATTGCCATCGTCTAACCTACAGGTTGAGCAGTTCGTCATTAACCGTGCAGATGCCAAACGCCTTCGCGAATCGTTGCCTAAAGATAGTATTACTCGCGCCGCAATTCTGAGCAAGACGGCAGTCAATGTGCGTATCGAAGAAGCTACATTCACCCCTTACGATTTCAGTGCCTTCGTTCCTCGCCTGAGCACTATGCGGCAGCCGTGGGCATTAAGTGCCGACATACACGGAAGGATTGACTCTATTCAGATGCATCAGCTTCAGCTCAGTTATAGGAACCAAAGTCTGCTGAGCGGCGATGTAACAGCTTTCGGACTACCATACGCCGACAGACTTTACTTAAAAGCACAATGCAGAGATTTTCATATCAATAAGGCTATATTGCAGGATATTCTCTCAAGCGTCAGAGATGCTCCTTTTAATCTGCCGCCTGTTGTTGCCCGTTTGGGTGATATCCACTACAAAGGTGCCATTGAGGGCACTTCCGAGAATATGGTTCTCAAAGGAGCCTTCACTACCGCGTTAGGAAGTATCCGAACTGACGGACGAGCCATACTCAACATACGTGACAGTGCTGACATCGACCGCACTATAACGGATATAAACGGACTGCGCTTTAACGGCACTGTATCCACTAAACGATTTAATCTCGGCAGGGCATTGAACCGGAAAGATCTCGGTACTGTTTCTTTAACGGTTACCACAAATTTCTCTGTGGTAGAGGACAAACCGTTTAACGGGGATGTGTGCCTAAATCTGAACCATATCACCTTCCGCCAATACACCTATCGTAATCTGCACCTTGACGGCACTTTCAAGAATAAGATTTTCACGGGTCAGATGCACTCTGACGACGACAATTTGGGGTTTGCCTTTTCCGGTAGTATTGACTTGAATGAATCATCTCCTAACTACGATTTCCATTTTAACCTTCTTCACTTCCGTCCCGGTCCGCTACATCTCTCCGACAAATATGCGGATTCGGATATGCACCTCAGGCTTGATGTAAAACTGTCGGGCAGTAATATTGATAATATTGAGGGATATGCCTCATTGCAAAATTTCTATTTCTACCACGCAAGTGGAAAAAGTCCGGGAACGTCTTCACTTACAGGACTCAGTCCTGACTCTATTGTTATCAGCGAGTTGAATATCAAACAAGAATTGCAAAAGCGCAAGCGATTGTTGCGCATAGATTGCGATTATCTTAACGCCTCTTTCTCGGGCGAATATCTCTACAGCACGCTCCTTACATCAGCAAAGAAAGCCATATACAGGCAGTTGCCGTCTATCGTAAGCAAAAAGGAGTTAGCACAAACTCTTCGGACGGAAACAAATAACGAAATAGATTTTTATATCTATGCCCGCGACCTTGACCGCATATTCCGGGTATTAGAACTGCCTTATACCATTGCTCAGAAACCTATCATCAAAGGACATCTGTATGACCACAGCGGTGAACTGATGTTGCAAGCCGTTGTGCCGGATATTCAGACAGAGAGCCAACATATAGAAAACCTGACCATCTCCGCTGATAACCTCAGTCAGAGACTCAATCTGTCGGTTTTCGCAATGAAGCATCACGGCACCACACCTGCATCCCAAAAATTAGGGGACATGCACCTCTATCTCAATGCTCGGGCACAGAACGACTCAATGCAACTTTTTGCAGGATGGAATAAACAAAGTACGAAGGAACAAGGAACAAGGAACAAGGACGAAGGAGGCTCGGAGACGTCCTCCGCTCATAACGGAGGAGAGTTGAAACTGCTCACTGCTTTCTCTCGCTATGCTGACAAACCGCTTATTACCGCAGAGTTCCTGCATTCTGATATTATTCTTTCTGACTCTCTTTGGACTCTCTATCCTTCACGAATAACATATTGCGCGGCAGACACAACTATTAGCGTTGAGCAGTTCCTCTTCGCTTCCGGGTCCAAAGGCTCGGAGGCGTTCTCCACTGAGTCACCTGAGCAGTATATTTATCTGAACGGTATTGCGTCCACAGCAGAGAAGGATACTATCTACGCTCAATTGCAAAGTATTGACCTCGACTATTTCCTCGGTGTGCTGACGGATGTTCACCGCGCTATCTATTTCGGAGGAAATGTCACCGGTTGGATAAAGGCTTACGGCATATTGGGCAAACCGATGTTCGAAGCGGAGGTGGCGATGGAGCATGCTCATATCAATAACGGAGAATTAGGAAATCTCTTTGCCTCTGCCACCCTTGATTCGCTTCATCATGTTATCATCAAAGGCGATGTATATGATCCGCGAGTTGACAGCAGTCAATGGACAGTTAACCCGCTTCAGGAACCGGGCAAGCATGTGGTTCATGTTGACGGCGTTGTAGGCGGTCCAAACGCATATTGGGGACTGGACATCTACCCTGACTCGGTTGACTTAACCTTCATCTCCTATTGGTGTCAAAATTTCCTCACTGACATCGACGGCAGAGGAACGGGCAAACTGCGCGTATGGGGCATGAGAGACCCCGTAAGTCATCTCCCCGGTACTTGGGTAAAGCTCGCCGCCAAACCATTCAATGCGGGCATCACTGTGCCTTTCACGGGAGGAAGGTATATAATAAACGACTCTATTCTTATGGACTCCACTTCCCTCTCATTCCCAAAGATGGTTGTTCATGACACGGAAGGTAATCCCGCTACGCTTGAAGGAGTGGTAGTACATGACGGCTCTTGGAGAGACATTAAATATAATCTCGATATAGAGGCGCAGCATGCCATTGTACTCAATATTGAGCAGACTACGGAGCAGATGTACGGAGGGAAAATATATGCTAACGGCACCGTGAATATTCACGGTGATATGACAGACTGCTACATAACAGCAGATGCGACAACTACCTCTCGCAGCACCTTCTGGCTATCAACATCCGATGCACGCTCGGCTAACGATAATAACTTCATAGAGTTTGTGAACCATAATAGTGGAGAACGTCTGAGAACGTTCTCACTTAATGAGTCAGGTGTGCAGACGCAGCATAGCGTAAGCGGTACGTCGTCCCGCTCTTCTACCCATCTTGATCTGCAAGTGGAGGTAACGCCTCAAACAGATGTGTCGGTCTTACTAAATCGGCACACCGGCGACCAACTGCGTGGCAGAGGCAACGGCAATCTCAAATTAACGACCAATGACGCTGACATGAGCATATTTGGCACCTATACCCTCCAACAAGGCACTTTTAATTTTACCTTCCAAAATGTTATCCGGCGAGAGTTCAAAATAGATGAAGGCAGTAGTATTACTTGGAGCGGTGCACCGGATGCTCCCGAAATAGACATACGAGCATATTATCGCTTGACGGCATCGCTCAGAGACTTGTTCGGAACAGAAACATCGTCTCTGACCAATAGAGGCAGCGTGCCTGTTAACTGCGTTCTTAACCTATCGGACCGACTCAGTAATCCCGTAATACGCTTTGGCGTAGAACTGCCATCGTCAGACGAATCTGTCGCCTCACAGGTAAAAGCGGTTATCAATACCGATGAGATGCTTATGAGACAGGTGCTTTATCTGCTTGTGTTCAATAAGTTCTACTCACCTGAATATCTACAAAACACTAATAATGTAGGGCTTAACGAGACCTACTCTATTCTCTCTTCTACCGTTACCGGCCAGATTAACTCATGGCTGTCAAGGGTAACGGATGTCGTCAATCTCGGATTTAATTTCAGGACGGACGGAGAAGGTAGCGATGCCTCGCAGGAATATGAGGCTCAGTTTGAGATACACCCCGTGCGGGGTCTTCTGATTAACGGCAACTTCGGATACAGATATAATGATATTTCCAATCAACCTGTGTTTGGCAATTTGGATATTGAATATATGCTCACTCAGGACGGCAAGGTTCGTGCTAAGGCTTATACCCATACTGTTGACAAATATTCTCTTCGTCAAGCGAATACGGTCCAGGGTGTTGGTTTTGTATTCAAACACGAATTCAACTGGCGGGGTAAACGGTGAAAGGAAAAACATTATCACTTTCGCCGGATATTCGGCGAAAGATACGGTAAAAAGAAAAACATTGTCAATTCCGCCGAATATCATTCGGCGAAAGAGGAAAGACTAAGTACCAAGTGACGAAGTACCGCTTGCGCTATGTACGAAGGGCTTTCAACTTTCAACTTTTAACTTTCTTTATGTTAGTAAAAACTTATAGTGCAGCGGTTTTGGGTATTGATGCAGTACCTATTACGATAGAGGTAACAAGTTCTCGCGGTTCGGAATTTGTCTTGGTAGGTCTGCCCGACAACGCTGTTCGCGAAAGTCGTGAGCGCATCGCCTCTGCTGCCCATATATCAGGTTACGGCCACACCGGACGATCACTCGTTATCAATATGGCTCCTGCCGACATAAAAAAAGAAGGAGCCGCCTACGACTTACCATTGGGTATCGGTATGTTAGCCGCGAACGAGCAAATACCGACTGCGAGATTGTCAGACTATATGATGATCGGAGAGTTGTCGTTAGATGGTTCGTTGCAGCCCGTAAAAGGAGCGTTGCCTATCGCCCTATGCGCTAAGAAAGAAGGATATAAGGGGATTATCTTACCTGCTGCCAATGCTACCGAAGCCGCCGTTGTTAAAGGGTTAGATGTTATAGCCGCAGTAAACCTGAGAGAGGTTATTCTCTTTCTCTCAGGACTGCAAGATATAGAACCGACCGAAGTAGATGTCGAGAAAGAGTTTGTCCTGCATGCTTTTCATCCGGATATGGATTTTGCGGATGTGCGAGGTCAGCATAATGTAAGGCGAGCATTAGAAGTGGCGGCAGCAGGAGGGCATAATATTCTGATGGTTGGTCCTCCGGGAGCAGGTAAATCAATGATGGCAAAGCGACTCCCTTCCATTCTCCCGCCACTGACATTAGAAGAGGCATTAGAAACAACAAAGATACATTCGGTAGCAGGTTTATTAAACCATTCTACCAGTTTGATTACCCAACGCCCGTTCCGCTCACCTCACCACACAATAACCGATGTAGCACTCATCGGAGGCGGGACTAACCCGCATCCGGGCGAAATATCGCTTGCGCATAACGGCGTCCTTTTCCTTGATGAGTTACCCGAATATAAGCGCACCGTCTTAGAGGTGATGCGGCAACCGTTAGAAGACAGAAAGATAAGCGTTAATAGGGCCAAGATGTCGGTCGAATATCCTGCTTCCTTTATGTTAGTAGCAGCCATGAACCCCTGTCCGTGCGGGCACTACGGGGACCCGACACATAATTGCACTTGCACTCCCGCTATCCGACACCGCTATCTTTCCCGCATCAGCGGACCTCTACTTGACCGCATCGACCTGCAAGTAGAAATAGCGGCAGTACCTATTCAAGAACTGCAGAAAAAGACTCAAAGTGAATGTTCGGCAGATATAAGAGCAAGGGTGTTGGCAGCCCGCGAGCTACAGGCAGCACGATTCTCAGGCGAAGAGAACATTTATTGCAACGCTCAAATGACCGCACGAATGTTGCGGCAATTCTGTGTCCTCGGTGACAGTGAACAACAACTTCTCAATACCGCCATGAAACGATTAGCACTCTCTGCACGGGCATACGAAAGAGTACTGAAGGTAGCAAGAACGATAGCCGATCTTAACGGGGCCGAAAAGATTAATGCTTCGCATATTGCTGAGGCAGTTCAATATCGTAACCTCGATCGCGAAACATGGGCGGGATAATCCAATAGTGGAGAACGTCTCCGAACGTTCATATTTAATATGCCGGAGTACACGCGCGGCTTTCTTCTCGCGTGCAGTAACCTCTAATTTATCTCTAATTATCATGAAAAAACTTTTATCATCTCTTTTAATCTTTGCTTGTGTTGCGGTATCAGCACAGCAGACGCATGAGGTTCTTCATCGTGCACCGGTAGCAGTATATACGGGCAGGGGCGTGCATATTAGTTGGCGCTCGCTCAAGTCTGACCCTGACTCACTCCCTTTTCAGGTTCTTCGCAACAATATCCTTATCACATCTGAGCCGTTAACAGCAACCTGCTCACTATTAGATCCTTCCGGTCAGGCGAATGACACATACACCATTCAGGCGTTATGGGCAGACTCAACCGAGACATTCAGCACTACGGCATGGTCCACTATCTACAAGAGTATTCCTCTTGCTCGTCCTTCTTCTATCAGAAGCGGCAATACTACAGGTCGCTATCGTCCCGATGATATCAGCGTAGGGGACCTCGATGGTGATGGTGACTATGAGATGGTTGTTAAATGGATGCCGGATAACACCCGCGACAATGGTAGTAAAGGCTATTCGTCACCTTGTATCTTACGAGCATACGAGATGGACGGCACTATGCTTTGGAGCGTTAATCTCGGACTTAATATTCGCTCCGGCAACCACTATACGCAATTCCTTGTTTACGACTTTGATGGTGACGGCAAAGCAGAGATGATTTGCCAGACAGCCCCGGGTTCAAAAGACGGTCTCGGCAATTATGTCAGCGCAGCCGCTACCGATGCAGCCATAAGTAACATTGACAACACTGCAACTTATGTCAATTCCAACGGACATATAACAGGCGGAGAAGAACTACTGACAGTCTTCCGTGGTACAACGGGTGAAGCACTACATACTATTTGGTATCGCCCCAATCGAGCCTGCTCAGTAGGTGGTGCTGCTACATATAACACATCCGCTTGGGGGGATAGTAATTTCAACCGCGGCAACCGCATGATAGCATGCGTAGCTCATTTAGACGGAGAAGATGCTCTACCCTCCGCCATCATGGGACGCGGCTATTACACACGCTGCTATATATGGGCAGTAGATTGGAACGGCACGCAACTAACCACCCGTTGGCTACACGCCTCTACTTCTAAATCAGCGTGGATAGTCACCGATGGGAACAACAATACTATCGCTTCAGCGTCAGGTCTCACCGCCACTGCCTACGGGCAAGGAGTGCACGGCATATCAGTCGGAGATGTCGATGGCGACGGGAAAGATGAGATAGTAACGGGCGGGGCTACAATAGATAATGACGGCAAACTACTTTGCTCTACCGGTTTAGGACATGGCGATGCCATACACCTTGCAGACCTCGTTCCTGACCGCCCCGGATTAGAGATAATGATGCCGCACGAAGAAAGCCCGTACGGATACGATGTGCACGATGCCACAACGGGAGAGATACTTGCCCGCGCCACCGGTTCTTCAGATACCGGCAGAGGCCTCGCTGCAAATTTCTTCCCCAACCACAGAGGATATGAGTGCTGGAGTAGTATTGATAATAACAGCTATTCTTGTGAAGACGGCTCAGTCGTAGTAGCAAAGAAGCCGGACACTAATTTCCGCATCTATTGGACAGGTGACATATACGATCAGACTTTTGACGGGCGCTATAACTCCGACTCACTCAAATCGTTCCCGCGTATTCGTAAGTGGAACGGCAGTAGTGCCGCAACTATTATGGAATTTTCTTCTTACGGACAGCCGCAATCGTGCAATACAACAAAGGCGACACCTTGCCTACAAGCCGACATCCTCGGCGATTGGCGCGAAGAGTTGATCATGTATAAATATGAGAAAGATTGGTCTGCCTCACAAGTCGAACTGATGTTATTCACTACACCGCTCCCAACGGCATATCGCGTACCTTGCCTTATGCAAGATCACCTCTATCGCATGGGTATTGCATGGCAGAACTGCGCCTATAATCAACCACCGCATTTAGGTTTCTACTTGCCCGACTATTTCCTGCCTAAAAACCAAGATAATACCGGTACGAAGTTCGATGAAGTACAACAGAAAACCGGCGAATCATCTGATGATAACAATAGCAATAACCTTAACAGCAATAACCTAAGTAGCAACAAAATTATACGCAACGGACAAATAATAATCGTCCGTGACGGAGAGTTATATTCCCCGCTCGGGGTAAAGATTAACTGAAGTTTCCCACATCAGAGAGTACGAGACGGAGAGAAACACCGTCTCTACCTTTTTTTATCGGCGAATTAGACGAATTTAGCGAAAAAACTTCGTTTTTTTGTTTTTTGGTCAACAATTACCCACAATTATCCAAAAATTAAAATTTTGGGCGAAATTAGCAGGAAACATTAAAGAGTAAAAAAAAGCAAGCATAAAGCCCTGTGGATTTTATGCTTGCTTTACAAACTCATTAAGTATGAACGTTCGGAGACGTTCTCCACTATTCTTCAACCTTTATTGTGCCGTCAGAGAAGCGGAAATGTCGCCCGGGGTATCGCGCTACCCACTCGAGATTATGGGTTGACATGATAACGGCGGTACCTGCTTGTTGAATGGCTGAGAGGAGTTGCATTATATCGTTCCCTGTTTCCATATCAAGGTTACCTGTCGGCTCGTCAGCAAGTATAATCCCCGGTGAGTTGAGCAAGGCTCGTGCAATGACGACTCGTTGCTGCTCTCCGCCGGATAGTTGATGGGGCATCTTATATGCCTTCTCCGCCATCCCCACTTGGGATAACACCTCTTGGATATGGTCCCGCATGACGCGCTTATCTTTCCAGCCTGTTGCTTTGAGCACAAAAAACAGATTTTCCTCTACACTGCGGTCAATTAGCAGTTGGAAATCTTGAAAGACGATGCCTATACGTCTCCTTAGATATGGCACCTGTTTTCTTTTCAGATGAGAGAGGTCGTAATCAAGGAAATGTGCTTCTCCTGAATAGATAGGTACCTCCCCATAGAAAGTCTTCATCAGCGAGGACTTACCGCACCCTACTCGCCCAAGCAAATAGACCATCTCTCCGCTGTTCACCGTAAAATTGACATCTCGAAGCACTATTTGCTCAACTTGCCGAATTTCTACATTATTATAATCAATCAGTTTCATCGTCTAATGCGTTAATCTTCGCTTCTATATCAGCCATCTTTTGCTTATTGGCTTCGATCTTCTTTTTCATGCTATCAAGGAGCGCACTTGCCTTACCGGTGAAGAAGCCCATATTATTCTCCATCGTCTTTGTTTCCGCCTCTAAACTTTCGTACATTTTCAAGAGTTTGCGCCTGTCGTCAGTAAGAGCTCCTCCCTTGCCCTCTTTCTGCGCTTTCCTCTGCATATAAGAGTCACGTGTCTGCTGCAGAGCTTCTTTCTTATGTGCAAAGAAATAGTCACAGGCCTGAGTAAACTGCTTCCAAACCTCGTCAGAGTGTTTTCGTGTTACAGGTCCTATCTCTTTCCAACGGTTTTGCAGGTCGATGAACTTCTTGGTTGTCTCTTTCCATTCGGTAGAGTCTTTCAAAGCCTCAGCCTCTTCTATGAGTGCCCGTTTCTGTTTCAGATTTTCAGCAAACACATTGCGTGCATCTTTATAATGAGCAGTCTTCGCCAGAAAGAAACGGTCAGTGTATGACCGATATTCGTCATATATAATCTGATTGTTTTTTTTAGGTGCGAACCCTATCTTTCTCCACTCTGCCTGCAACTCTAACACTTTCTTCGTTGCTTCTTCCCAATCTTTATGAGACGATAACGAGTCAATGTCCATATCGCGCAACTGAGCGATAATCATCTCTTTCTTTTCAAGATTTTCTTGCTCCTTGGCGTGCAAGGCCGTGAAATACTCCTGATGTTTTTTATTTATCACGGACGAGGCATCCTTAAATCTCTGCCAAACCTCTTCCCTTATCTCTTTAGCGACCGGCCCTATCTCCGCCCATTGCTCATGTAGTTTCTGCAACTGCCTGTTTGCTTCAACTATATCCGCCTTATTCTGCAACTCCTCTGCCGCAGCGATAAGGGCATTCTTCTCTACGAGATTCTTCTTAAAATCATATTCTCGAAGTTCGATATTGATTTTCAGCAGATCATAAAATTGCTCCCCGTATGCTGCGTACCTCTTCTGCAAAGAGGCTGTGTTCTGGGGCGGAACAGGCCCGATAGCCTTCCACTCTGCCTGCAACAAACGGAACTGCTGCAGATTTTCGCTTACATCGGCTGTCTCATTCTCGGCAAGCGCTTTCATCCTATCAAGGATATTCTCTTTTTTTAGCAAGTTTTCTTGCGCCTCTGCCTCTTTCTTGGCAGCGAGTTCGGCACGACGGGACTTATATTCCTGCAGCAACTGCTTGAACTGACTCTCAATCTCGTCTGAACGCTCGGAGGCGTTCTCCACAACCAAACGCTCGGAGGCGTTCTCGTCTGCTTCTTCCTTTTTTAAGTCTGAACGCTCGGAGGCGTTCTCCACTGCTGCGATATTTTCCCCCTCGTCGCTTTGCGCTTTACTGATTTCTACTTCGTCATTTCCCGCTTTCTCTTCACGAGTGATGCGATAGAAGCGACTCTTAATCTCATCTACCTGATCCTTAATCTCCGATACATCACCTGCGAGCAACGCCTTTAACTGCTCCAAAAGTTCAGCCTTTTCCATCTTGAAAAATAAAAATTATAAATTAATGCACAAAGGTAATGTTTTTTTCTAATATACACAACATTATCAATTAAAAATTAAAAAATAAAAATGCAAAATTGCGTATTTTTCAAAAAAAGCGTAATTTTGCGACAACTGAGAGAAGTACCAAGTGACGAAGTCGGGCTTGCGCTATGTACCGCTTGCGCTAAGGTACTGCCGAATAATATTCGGCGTAATTGACAACGCCTTTTGTTACGGTATTGCCGAATGGTATTCGGCGTAATTATAAGATGTTTCACGCTAACGCCAAAATAAATATAGGTCTTAAGGTACTGCGCAAACGAGCAGACGGGTACCACGATATTGAGTCGGTATTCCTGCCCGTAAAGGAACTACATGATAATATCAGCCTAATACCAAGTGACGAAGTACCGCTCACGCCAAGGGACTGCCGAATAATATTCGGCGCAATTGACAACGCTACCATTGAACATTCGGAGATGTTCTCCACAACTGAACATTCGGAGATGTTCTCCACAACTGAACATTCGGAGATGTTCTCCACAACCAAACGCTCGGAGGCGTTCTCCACTACCAACACTCGCTTGTCAAATAGCGGCATTGGTATTGACTGCCCTGCGGAGAAGAACCTTGCGGTGCGTGCTATGAACCTGATGGTTCAGAGATTTGAGAAGGTTAAACCGCTCAATATCTCAATTGAAAAGAATATTCCGATAGGTGCGGGTTTAGGCGGCGGCTCGTCAGATGCAGCGTTCACAATAAAAGCCATTAACGATATTTACGGCCTTAAGCTCAGCGACAAAGAGATGGAAGAGTTAGTCGCACCATTAGGTGCTGACTGTCCTTTCTTTATTAAAAACGAGCCGCGCTTGGCAACGGGAACAGGAAATATTTTCTCCCCCGTACCCGACAATTTTATGCGGCAAATAGAGGGCAAATATTTACTTTTGGTTACGCCGCCAATCGCCGTCTCAACAGCTGAGGCATACGGAGGCGTCAGACCAAACGAAGAACATTTGGACTTTTCCAATCTTGCTTCTTTTACCAACGATTTTGAGCAGAGTGTATTCATCCGCCACCCTCGTCTTGCCCAAATAAAGCAACAACTGCTTGATCTTGGCGCATTTTTCGCCTCAATGTCAGGTTCCGGTTCTACTCTATACGGCTTATTCAACGAACCCGTAAAAGAATATAATAAGATTTTTAGCGATTCCAACTGCCACCAAGAGCAGATAAAGACTTAAAGTGAGAAGCGCTTACGCTACTAATGTACCGCTTGCGCTATGTACGACGGGCTTACGCTATGTAAATACTAAGTTATAATGCAGAATATCAAAGCACCAATACTTGAAGAGTTTCAGTTATTTGAGCAACAGTATGCACAAATAATGCAAAGCGACAATGCTCAATTAGATGCGGCATTGAGATATCTGCATATGCGCTCCGGCAAGCAACTAAGGCCTATAATGGTGCTTCTTGCAGCGAAGATGTGCTATGGCGTTAGCGATAAGTCTATTCAAACGGCAATTGCTATTGAACTGCTGCATACAGCCTCGCTCGCGCATGACGATGTGGTAGATCAATCTGACACAAGGCGCGGCATGCCCAGTCTGAATGCCAAATTCGGGAATAAGGCAGCCATATTAGTCGGTGATTACTTACTTGCTAAAACAATAGACATAACAGCCAAACTTCGCAATCGCAAGATTCTTAATATTATTGCTCAAACGGGTCAGGCATTGGCCTCAGGCGAACTGATGCAACTAAGTCTGCACGGCGGGCAATTGACAGAACAGCAGTACTTTGATATTATTCGAAATAAGACGGCGGCACTATTCTCTGCTTGTATGGCTGCCGGTGCCATTTCCGCCGGAGCCTCGCCAGGTACCATAAATGCACTGCGCACATTCGGTCTCGAATTAGGAACCGCCTTCCAACTAAAAGACGATATTCTCGATTACTCTGACCAAGATATCGGCAAACCTACTCTTTCGGATATCTCCGATGGTAAAGTTACGCTGCCTCTCATCATAGCCTTGCAACGGGCACCAAAAGCAGAGGCAAACGATATAAGCAGTAAAATAGAGCAACTTGTAGCAAATGAGAACGCCTCCTTAGTACTTGGTACTTCGTCACTTGGTACTTGGCACTCACCGTTACAGATGACGGATTCGAATGAGCAGATTCTGCAAACAATACAATCTTTCGTATTGAGATACGACGGCATCGGATATTCAACAAAAATGATGGATAAATATAAAAAGAGAGCAACAGATGCGCTCTCTTCTTTCCACGATTCCCCCGTCAAATCATCCCTCCTCCAACTTCTCAACTATAGCATCATCAGAAATTACTAAGTGGAGAATGTCTCTGACTTTAGTCGGCATTGAATGCCGACTTTTATAAAGACGGATATAACTTTAGTCGGCATTGAATGCCGACTTTTATAAAGACGAGAGATATAAGTGAAGTGGAGAACGCTCGGAGGCGTTCTCCACTTTTGTACGCTCGGAGGCGTTCTCCACATAGTATAATGACCAATTTGGGTTTAGTACTATAATTTCAGGTCATTCTTCAGTTCTGCCACTATAGCGTCAGCCTTTTGATTGAAGGCATCGTAATCCTCTGCCCCGCGGAAGCCGGCAATAGGTACTTCTAAATAGAATTTGATCTTCGGCTCTGTACCCGACGGACGAACACTAACTTTCAAGCCGCTTTCCGTGAACCACTGCAGCACATTGCTCGTTGCACCAAGAGCCATTTCAATTTTGCTCTCAACGCCGTTTTCCACTTTCTTAAGCAGCTTATAGTCCTTCACGCATACAACTTTCGAACCGGCAAGCATCTTTGGAGCCTCAGCACGGAAATCTGTCATCATCTGCTGTATCTGTTCGGCACCCGTCTTGCCCGGACGAACGACATTAACGGTTGTTTCCTTCTGGAAACCATACTCTTTATAGATATTCATAAGCAACTCATAAAGAGTCATACCGTTATCTTTTGCCCATGCTGCGATCTCGCAGATAAGGCAGATCGATGCAGGAGAATCTTTGTCGCGAACCTTATCGAACGGCAAGAAGCCGAAACTCTCTTCGCCACCGCCGATATAATTCATCTTACCCTCCTCCATACGGATACGATTGGCAATCCACTTGAAACCTGTATATTCATCGAAGAGCGTAACGCCGTTCTTTTCGGCTATTTTAGCAATAAGTTCAGTGGAAACGATAGTCTTAACGAGGAAATCGTTGGGACGCAGTTTGCCAAGTTTCTTCTTGTTGGCAATGATATACCACGAGAACATCATACATGTCTGGTTACCGTTTATAATCACCCACTCCCCCTTATCGTTGCGGCATACTATAGCAAGTCTGTCGGCATCGGGGTCGGAGGCGATAACAAGATCGGCGTTGAGTTTTGTTCCGAGGTTCATACCGAGCGTCATAGCTTCCGAGTTCTCGGGGTTAGGCGACACTACCGTCGGGAAATTGCCATCTACCACCATTTGCTCCGGTACTACATGTATGTTTTGGAACCCCCAACTGCGCAACGCCTCAGGTATGATGACGCGACCTGTGCCGTGAAGAGGTGTATAGACGATGTTAAGGTCTTTGTGACGGTTGATAACATCTTGGTCAATGAGCACTGTGTGAACGGCCTGCAAATAATCCCAATCCATCTCGCCACCGATGATAGTAATCATATCTTTGTCGCCACCGAAACGCACATCCTCCATCTTCACTTTGGCGACCTCATTAACGATGCCCATATCGTGAGGTTGAAGCACCTGCGAACCGTCTTCCCAATAGGCTTTGTAACCATTATACTCTCGTGGGTTATGGGAAGCGGTAACATTAACGCCGCCTTGGCAATGCAGATGCCTGATAGCGAAAGAAATCTCCGGCGTCGGTCTGAGGCTCTCAAACAGATATACGTGAATGCCATTGGCAGCAAAAACATCTGCTACCGTCTCAGCAAACAGACGACCGTTATTGCGGCAGTCGTGCCCCACAACAACCGACACTTCACCCTCCTTAGCGAACTCAAATCCTCCGTCACGGGCTACTTTGTTGAGGTAGTTAGCATAGCCTTGAGTAGCCATTGCCACGATATACTTATTCATTCGGTTGGTACCGGGGCCCATGATACCACGAAGCCCACCTGTTCCGAACTCAAGATCACGGTAGAAAGCGTCAACGAGGGCAGACTTATCCTCGGCTTCCATCATTGCTTTAACTGCGGCGCGAGTCTCCTCATCATATTGAGGACCGAGCCATTCCTGTGCTTTCGCCATTACGGCTTGCATTTCGTTATCCATAGTATTATAATTAAGAATTAATAAATACCAAATTAATTTACGAAGTACGATTTACGAAGTACGAAGGAGGTACGAACGTTCAGAGTGAATTTTTCACAAAGATAATAAAAAAAAATAATAATTAAAAAAAAATGAGTAATTTTGCAAAAAAAATCACACATAACTAAGTTACATGATCGATACTCATTGTCATATTGACGACCCTATATATGCAGCGGACTTAGATTCTTTTCTTAAGTCTCAGCACGAAGGCGGCGTTGAAGCTATTCTTGTGCCGGGTGTCACAGTAGAGTCCTGCGAGACGGTGCTTAATGTATGCCGCCGCTATTGTGATTATCTCTTCCCCGCCTTAGGTTTGCACCCTGAGGAGGTGCGGGCAGACTACAAAAATCAATTGGCGCAGATAAAATCCGTTGTCAATCAAGTCGGTTCTACATTACTTGTGGCGATAGGTGAAGTCGGACTTGATTACCATTTCTCAACAGAGTATAAAGCCGAACAACAAGAAGCTTTTCGAGAGCAACTGCGTTGGGCGATGGAATATAACCTACCGGTAATGGTTCACTCTCGTGATGCTACCGAAGATTCTTTGCAGATAATAAAAAACGCCTACAAACAGTGCCTTACCGATTATGGCAGACCTCTTTTAGGCGTGATGCACTGCTTTAGCGGCAGTCGTGAGACAGCATTAGAGTATGTCCGGTTGGGTTGGAAATTAGGTATAGGCGGAGTCCTCACCTTTAAGAACAGCCGTTTAGGCGAGCAGTTATGCCCTCCCGATGGCAAAGAGGGCGTACCGCTATCTGCATTAGTGTTAGAAACAGATGCCCCTTACCTCGCTCCCGTACCGCATAGAGGGCAAACAAACGAAAGCCGCTATATGATATATGTAGCAGAGCGTTTGGCAAATTTATATGGCGTGAGCGCAGAAACAGTTATCTCCACCACATCAATGACGGCAAGAAACCTTTTTAAGATATAGCGTTGCCGTTAGGAGATTGCTGTTTGGCTTTCTCATAGCACTCCCTGCAAAGAGGCTCGTATTTCTCCGTTTCGCCGAGCAGCACTTGTCGGTTAGAGGACACGAGGCGGTGCGAGAAGTTAGCGAGATTGCCGCAGCGGACGCAGATGGCATGAGCCTTAAACACATCGTCTGCTATTGCCATCAGATTAGGCATAGGTCCAAATGGCGTACCCTTATAGTCCATATCCAATCCTGCCACTATAACACGCATACCTCTTCCCGCAAGCTCGCGGCATACTTCTACTATATTCATATCGAAGAACTGCGCCTCGTCTATACCAACGACCTCCACATCCTGCGCTAAAAGCAAGATACTCTGCGAGGACTCTACGGGCGTTGAGATGATAGATGTGTGGTTGTGACTTACCACCTCTACCTCCGAATAGCGCACATCAATGGCCGGCTTGAAGATTTCCACTTTCTGCTTGGCGAACTGCGCTCTGCGCATACGGCGTATCAACTCTTCTGTCTTACCGGAAAACATGGAGCCGCATACTACTTCTATGCAGCCTTTTCTTTGTTTAGGGGATTGAGTGTCTCTTTCTGAAAACATATTTTACTTCATTTTTTCAAATCTTGCAGCATCTAAGCGAAGCAAGGTGAATAATAATATTGAAAAGCCCCAAAGGGATGAACCGCCGTAAGAGAGAAAGGGTAGCGGGATACCGATAACCGGCATCAAGCCGAGTACCATTCCCACATTAATAGTTAAGTGGAAAAGGAAAATTCCCACCACGCAATATGCGTAAATCATTGTAAAGGCATCTTTCTGCCTTTCTGCGATAGTGATCAGTCTGAGAATAAATGCGAGATAGACGATAAGTAATATCGACGAACCCACAAATCCCCACTCCTCTCCTACCGTGCAGAAGATAAAGTCCGTAGCCTGCTCAGGAACGAAGTTCATCTTTGTCTGCGTTCCCTTCAAAAAACCTTTTCCTAAAAAGCCTCCCGAACCTATTGCAATCTTCGACTGCGCCACATTATACCCCGCGCCTTGCGGGTCGTCAACCATGCCGAGCAACACCTCAACACGTATTCTTTGGTGAGGTTGAAGAATATGCTCAAAAGCGAAGTTACATACCGCACAATATGCGCAACAGGCAAGTGCACAAACGAGAACAATCGTCAAACGACCTCGCTTCCATTTCCTGTTATCGCGCCAACGCTGCAAAAGAAGATATGCCACTGCTAATATCGTTACAACACCTACTACAATCAACGCTATTATTGTCCCTTCTTTAATCGCGAGGATAAACAGAACTACGGCAACAACGGCAGCCCACAACACAAAGCCGTTCATCCCTTGCCGATAGAACATAAGCATAAATGACAGGAAGACGAGTGCCGACCCCGTTTCACGCTGCAGCACCATAATGATACCCATTGGCAGTATCAACAAACCGAACGGCACCAAGAGATCGCGCCACGAGCGCAAACGATATTCATAACGACTCATATATTTAGCGAGAGCAAGGGCTGTAGTAACTTTAGCAAATTCCGCAGGCTGAACGCTTATCGGCCCGAACTGCAACCACGAGAGCGAGCCCTTCACATTATGCGCCAAAAACGGGGTGACAAGCAAAACGAGTATCATCACGCCGTACAGAATATACGACGACAAATCAATCAACCGCCAATCAAGAGACAAAATGATTGCACCGATAACAAGCGAAGTACCTATCCATACTAACTGCTTACCGGAGCGATAGGCAAAGTCGAAGACGGATGTTTGATCGAAAGTATAAGATGCTCCGAGTACATTCATCCAACCAAAAGTAACAAGAGCAAGGAAAAATGCAATTGTTACCCAATCGACCTGCCGTAATATGTTATTGCGCGATGACATTTTAAGTACGATGTACGATGTACGAGGGAGACGTTCTCCACTATTATAGTTTTTTAACATTACTGTTGAGTACAGTCGTAGCTATTCTTTCTTTAAGATTTTGCCGCTTTATTGTGCCCGTGAGATATTGCTCCATCAGGAGTGAGGCTATAGGTGCAGCCCAAGTGGCACCGAAACCGGCATTCTCCACCACAACTGCCACTGCTATCTTCGGGTCATCAAGCGGTGCGAAACCGATAAAGATGGCGTGGTCCTTGCCTGCGTGGTTCTGCACGGTACCCGTCTTCCCTGCGGAAGTAATGCTGTCGGGCAGTTGATACCACCGCCCTGTGCCTTTTGTCATAACCTGCCCCATGCCCGCTTTAACAACGGGGAAATATTTCTGCTCAACGGCAGTGTAGTGCAACTCCTTAGTTGTGTCAGAGCGGAGAAGGTGCGGCGTGATATAATACCCCTCGTTTGCAATCGTCGCAGCAAGGTTACACAGTTGCAGTGGCGTAACGAGCACCTCGCCTTGCCCGATAGAGTTAGAGCGGATGGTGATAGCACGCCAACCTGTTTTGCCGTAAATCTTATCATAGAAGTCAGCCGTCGGTATATTACCCGCCGACTGCTCAGATATATCCGTATCTTGAAACCGCCCGCCAAGCCCGAAACTACGAACATCATTCACCCATAGCCTATACCTCTCTTTGAATAGTTCATTATCTTTCCCATAGCCGTCTTTTTCGAGCATATCTCTATACGCCTGCCAATAAAACGGGTTACAACTTTGCTCAATGGCACCTAACAGTCCTACGGGTGAGCCGTGGTGGTGAGTACATTTGATCGGGGTACTCTTCGGACCGCTGCACGGATAAGTGGTATTTATTGTTATTCCGCCTTCTTGCAGGCAGACGAGCGACTGTAGTGTCTTGAAAGTGGAACCGGGCGAATACATTGCTTGCGTTGCCCTATTCATAAGCGGCTTGGTCGGGTCCTCCGATAAAGCCTTATAGTTAGTGCCGCGCTGCCTGCCGATAAGTATTGAGGGATCCCATGTCGGACTCGTGGCAAGGGTGAGTATCTCACCTGTCTGCGGCTCAATAGCAACCACACTGCCTATCTTCCCGCTCAGCAGTTCCTCCGCAAGCATCTGCAATTGTATATCAAGCGATATATTCAGATTATCGCCCGCCTTCGGCGGTACATCGTCCATGCCGTTGTTATACGGTCCTTGAATACAGCCTCTATTATCGCGCATCAGTATCTCCACCCCTTTCTCTCCGCGTAGCGTCTTTTCGTATGTCCGCTCTAAGCCGTCGCGACCTGAATAATCGCCGAGTCCGTAGTACTCATCAGAATCCAAGTCGCGCTGATTAACCTCACCTATGCTGCCTATTACCTGCGCAGCGGAGGGGTAAGTATAGTCGCGAAGAGTACGGCGACGAACACCTACCCCCGGGAATTTATAAAGCGACTCCTGCAACGACGCCACCTCCGAAGCATTAAGCTGAGTCATAAACACTTGCGGACGAAAACGGGAGTAGCCCTTATTCTTCGAACGATTAGTGATATCGGACATTCGTAAATCGAAATACTCGCGGTCAATATGCAAAGCATCGCAGAAGCCTAAAGTGTCGAAAGCATTATCTTTGTTCATATCTCGCACCACAAGAAGAACCTCATACACGGGCTGATTATAAACGAGGAGAGTACCGTTGCGGTCATATATAAGACCACGGGGAGGATAAATAGTCTGACGAACAAGAGATATATTCTCTGCCTTGTCGCGAGCACTATCGTCTAATATCTGAAGAGAGAACAATCGTACGATATAGACTAAAACCACAATCACCGCAAAAGCGGCAATCACATACCTGCGTCTATATAGTTCGTTGTTAATCATGGCGCGTCAGTTCGTAGCCGAGGATAAGAGCAATAGTGAGCAAGGCACTGAGTACAATCTGCAACAGCGTTAGGCCTATATGGCGGAAAGAGAAGGCTTCAAGAAAGGCAACTATTGTATAGTGAGCAACAGCCATCAGGCTTACATACTTGATATATGCCTCCCAACCTAAGGAAGCGGAATTGATTGTGTCTACTAAACGCTCGTCTTCTTGAACAAGGCGATCTATCAGATACGGACGCAAGAAACAAATAAAGGTACAAGCAGCGGTATGAACACCGAGAGAATGGCTGAACAGGTCGATTATCAAACCCGTTATAAAGCCGATTACTATCACCCAATGACGATCCAACTCCGCAGGGAGTGCAAGAAGAAAAAGAATATACAGGCACGGATGCACAATCCCTAAAAAATAGAGATTCTGAAGTAGCAACAGCTGCAAAAGCATCACTACAAAAAACCGTAATATATTCTCAAACCAAAGCATTATATCTGACTTTCCGCCTCATGACCTTGCCTGCCGGTACTCGGTACTGTGTTACTTTGTACTCAGTTTCGCAAAGTTAATTTATTTTACCGATATAGACAAACAATAGAAAATTATTTATGCGAAAATTTTTGCGGGCGGTTGCGTATATCAACATTATTATGTAATTTTGTGAGTATGTAATAACATAAATTTGTATTATGGTTAAGAGATATGATTTTCTTATAATCGGTGGCGGAGTGGCAGGTATGAGCTTTGCGCTGAAAGTGGCTCGCACCGGCAAATATAAGATAGCCCTCTGCTGCAAGACTACTCTTGACGAGGCTAACACTGCCAAGGCTCAAGGCGGCATAGCCTCTGTAACTAATCTGCTTGTTGATGACTTTGAGAAGCATATTCACGACACTATGGTGGCAGGTGACTTCATCAGTGACCCCGATGCCGTTCGTCAGGTCGTTACTCAAGCGCCGAGTCAGATAGAAGAGTTGCTTCGTTGGGGCGTTAATTTCGACAAGAAAGACGATGGCAGTTTCGACCTTCATCGCGAGGGCGGGCACTCCGAGTTTCGTATCCTTCACCACGCCGACGATACCGGGTTCGAGATACAACGCGGCTTGATGGCCGCCGTGCGCCGGCACCCCGATATTGAGGTTCTTGAAAATCATTTTGCCGTAGAGATTATCACGCAACATCACCTCGGCGTTCGCATTACTCGTCGCACGCCCGATATTGAGTGTTACGGCGCGTATATTCTCAACCCCGACACGAAGAAGATCGACACCTATCTTGCTCGTGTTACTCTTATGGCAACGGGTGGCACCGGTGCCGTATATGCCACCACCACCAATCCCGACATTGCAACGGGCGATGGCATCGCTATGGTTTATCGTGCGAAAGGTAAGGTTGAGGGGATGGAGTTTGTGCAGTTCCACCCGACAGCCCTTTATAACCCTGAAGAGACGCACCCCGCCTATCTTATCACGGAGGCAATGCGCGGCTACGGAGGCATACTGAGGTTGCCTAATGGCGAGGAGTTTATGCAACGCTACGATGAGCGACTATCCTTAGCACCTCGCGACATTGTGGCACGCGCTATCGATAACGAGATGAAGGTGCATGCGTTAGACCACGTATGCCTCGATGTGACGCACAAAGACGCAGAAGAGACGAAACATCACTTCCCGAATATCTATCAGAAATGCCTGTCGATTGGTATCGATATCACCAAAGATTATATCCCCGTAGTGCCTTGCGCTCACTATATGTGCGGAGGGATAAAGGTCAATCTTGATGCAGAAACATCCATCAGCCGGCTCTACGCCGTCGGCGAATGTTCCTGCACGGGGCTGCACGGCGGCAATCGCCTCGCTTCCAACTCGCTGATAGAGGCAGTCGTCTATGCCGATGCCGCTGCGAAACATGCGTTGCAGGTGGTTGATAAGTACGACTTCAACGAGCGAGTACCGCGCTGGAACGACGACGGCACGATGTCGGTAGAGGAAAAAGTGCTTATTGCGCAAGATATTAGAGAGGTAGGGCAGATAATGTCAACCTATGTAGGCATAGTCAGGTCAGACCTCAGACTAAGGCGTGCATGGGAAAGGCTCGACCTTCTCTACGAAGAGACAGAAGACCTCTTCCGTCGAGTGAAAGCAACGAAAGATATCTGCGAATTACGAAATATGATTAATGTCGGCTATCTGATAACCCGTGCTGCTCTCGAGAGAAAAGAATCAATAGGACTCCACTACACTATCGATTATCCTAAGGTAAAAAGTGATAAATGAAAAGGGACGGACGCTTCCCGTATCCGCAAAATGATAAGAGAAAATTGAGAGTTGAACTGAAAATAGCATGGCGCTATCTGTTTGCGAAGAAAAGTCATAACGCCATTAATATTGTGTCGGCTGTGAGTGCAGCCGGCATTGCTATTGCAACGGCCGCACTGGTATGTGTATTATCAGTTCTTAACGGCTTCAATGTCGTCTTGGAAAAGATGTTTTCGCAGTTCGACCCCGATTTGCGCATCGTAGCAGAAAAAGGGAAAGCCTTTTCTGTTGCCACACATGCCTTTACCACCATCAGAGAGATGAGAGATGTTGCCATTTTCTCTGAAGTGGTAGAAGAAATGTCTATGATAACCTACAAAGATCATCAAACCCCTGCAAAAGTGATGGGTGTGGATAGCCTATTCCGCTATTTAGCTGATATCGACTCTATTATCACTGACGGATACTACGAGGTTTATGACGGTGCTTTCGACCGCTGCGTTCTCGGCAGAGGGTTGGCATCACAATTAGGGGTCAATGCCCATTTTGTCGGTGCTGTAAGACTATATGCGCCAAAACGAACAGGCCGAGTGAATATGCTTCGCCCGGATAAAGCACTGAACAAAGAGACATGCTATATGGCAGGTACCTTCGCCGTCAATCAGGTGGAATATGATGATCAGTTAGCGTTGGTGAATATTGCACAGGCAAGGCGACTTTTTCAATATCCCGACGATGTCGTTACCTCAGTAGAGTTGAAAGTTGCAGAGTCGGCTTCGCTAAGCAAGGTTAAAAAGCAAATACGCCAAACCCTCGGCAGCGACTTCCTTGTGCAGGACAGATACGAGCAGCAGGAAGAATTTTTTAAGATTGCGCGAACGGAAAAACTGTTATGCACTATTCTGCTCGCCTTTATCTTAGTTATTGCAGCCTTTAACTGCATCGGCTCTTTATCGATGTTAATGTTAGAGAAAAAAAACGATGTCAGCATCCTCCGCAGCCTTGGTGCCACAAATACACAGGTGAGGCGGATATTCTTGTATGAAGGATGGCTAATATCTATCTTAGGAGCGGCAATAGGACTGATTATCGGTCTCGCTATTTGCCTCTCTCAACAACAATTCGGCTGGCTCAAACTCGGTAACGGAAGCAACTATATCCTTTCCGCCTACCCCGTTGCCGTTATGCCTTTCGACCTCGTCATAATATCAATAATTGTACTTACTATCGGCTTCCTCGCAGCATACTACCCGACGAGAAGAGTGGAAAGTTGAAAGCCCTTCGTACATCGTACATCACATGAGATATCATTTAACAATATTATTTAGCCTTGCGCTGATTATAACTTCTTGCCGCCCTAATAATAACGGGCAGCAGAGAAGTGTGGTAGTCTATGATACCGTCTTTAATTACTGCATAGAAGACCTATACGGGGCGTTCTACGGCAAAGGCGGATTAGAAAGTAATGTTGTGTCGCTTGACCTATATTCTGACGGACTAACGATAGGAAAGCAAGGAATAATGGAAGGTTCCGGGACGAACCTCTATTTCTCAGACATCTTCCTTGACAAGAAGGATACCGTATTAGCGGCAGGTTATTACACAGCCGACACGACGGGCAAGCCCGGCACTTTTCTACCCGGCACGCGCTATGAAGGCAACTTCACCGGAGCATACCTTCTGC
Organism: uncultured Bacteroidales bacterium; assembly: GCA_937885465.1. Lineage (GTDB taxonomy): Bacteria > Bacteroidota > Bacteroidia > Bacteroidales > Paludibacteraceae > Colicola. The sequence continues at coordinate 3,691 of CAKZZM010000144.1, read as the reverse complement.
GCGTTGACGACGGCAAACTGACATCATACCGATTACTGCCGAAAGGCTGCCTTACTATTGATATGATAGACGACACATGTCTTCTCTTCTTCACCGACAGCGCATCACGCCGACCCTATCACGCACATTTCCGTTCCACGCTGACCATAAGAGATCAGAAAAATGGTAAATAGTTCTTTGCTGACCGAATATCACGCGTTTCTAAAACTTGAGAAGTCGCTTTCAGAAAACTCTGTAATGGCATACGAGCGCGATATCCGCAAGTTCTTCGAATATTGCGACCGACACGGACTCGCCCCCGTTAAGGCCACATTGGATGACTTGCAGGCTTTTCTGTATGAATATAGTCTTTCCGACCCCGCGCCCCGCTCTCAGGCGAGACTCGTCAGCGGATTACATTCATTCTACAAATTTCTACTCTACGCCCATTATATAGAGCAGGACCCGTCAGAACTTGTGCAGATGCCTAAGTTAGACGCTCGCTTGCCGTCGGTTTTGACGGTAGAAGAGATAGATGCTATAGTTGGAGCAATCGACCTCTCTAAACCGGAAGGACACCGCAATAGAGCTATAATGGAGATGCTCTACGGGTCAGGATTACGAGTAAGCGAACTCATAACACTTAAACGCTCAAATATCTTCCTTTCAGAAGGTTATATGCTCGTGGAAGGTAAAGGTTCAAAACAGAGATTGGTGCCGCTCTCTCCTGAGGCAGAGAAGTGGTACAGATATTGGCTCGAAGACCGCTCACATTTAATAGAGAAAAACGGCGAAGAAGATTATGCTTTTCTCAATAATCGCGGCAGTCACCTGACTCGACAAATGGTATTTATCATTCTGCAACGCCTATGCGCCGCGGCAGGTATCACCAAACCCGTGTCGCCACACACTCTGCGACACTCGTTCGCCACACACCTGATGCAGAACGGAGCAGACCTTAGAGTCATTCAGCAACTGCTCGGACATGAGAACATAACCACAACCGAGATTTACACGCATATCGACATTCAAGATTTGCGCAACGCCGTTTTACAATACCACCCTGCAAACAGAAAATAAACAGATGAACAATTCTCAATCATTGCTGATAACTATCTTCCTTCTGCTTGTGCACATATTTGGCAATATGGGACTTCGGGCAGAAGAAACTATACTTCTCGGCAATGTAATCAATGCCGGCACAGGTGAGGCGATAGAGAATGCTTCGGTTTATTTTCAAGGCACAAAAATCGGGACTTCAACTGACCAAGACGGTTTTTTCTATCTGCGGGTGGATGTTATTGAGCCGGTCAAACTTGTGGTTAGTGCCGTAGGTTACAGCCGTCAAACCTTCCGCATTACCCCCGGCGAGTCTGCCGGCATAGAAGTGTCTCTTACCGAGAGAGGCGATATGCTGCAAGAAGTGGTTGCTCTTTCGTCAGATGCCGGAGCAGCACTACTGATGGCGCGACTCAAAGGTGAGGGCAGACGAAATTACAAACGCCGGCAGGAAGTGCAAGAAGATATCGAAGACAAAGCAGATGTCAGCACAAGATACTTCATTTCAGATATCCGTGCCCGACAACTCAAAAGCCGCTTTTGGCAGAATATGCAAAGCGGAATGGTAATGACGCAAGACTCCTCCTATTTATTGCCCCTACCGGAAAACAGCTATCTCTCAGGCATAGTACCGCTGCCTGAACACTTCGACTTTTACCGATCTACAATCCCGTTTAGTACCGTTTCATTTATATCGCCGCTCGCCACAAGCAGCAATGCTTTCTATCGGTTCTATCTCATGGATTCGGTTGTGGTGAGTTACAATGACCACGCCGAGAAACATTATCGCTTGCATTTTCTTCCCCGCAATTGTTTTGACCCTTTGTTAGAAGGAGTTTTAGAGATCGACTCTACAACGGCGATGCTGAGAAGTATTGACGCACATATACCCCGTTCCGTGAATATCAATTACCTCAATGCCTTGCAATACAAGGCAAGATACGGAGACGACGGTTCACTGCACGATGAGCGACTTGCAGCACTTTTAGAAACGGAAATAAAGGCAGATACAACAAAGATTTTCCCCTCACTGTACGGCATAAGGGAGAGTGTCTATTCGCACGACCTACTGATTCCGGATACCATTATTGCGGCTGATTCTTCCATATCTGCTTTCCTTCTATCGCAAGCCCCGAAGGCCCTTCCACAGTTACCTTCCGACTCTACCCTACTCGCCGCCGACGACAGTCTTTTGAACACGCCATTCTACCGCTTTGCCAAATGGGCAGTTGAATTAGGTTTCACAGGCTATATCCCGACCGGCACGGCAGTAGATATCGGACAGATAACGGACATCATCGGCTACACTCCGCAAGAGCATCTTTATATGGGCTTGCCCTTCAAGACCAACCAAAAGATGTCGCGATACATATCTCTCGGCGGATGGGTAGGTTACGGACTGCGAGACCGCGGTGTGAAGTATCGGGCACAGATACAGGCATTGCTGCCCACAGAGAGACGACATCTCATCTCGCTCACCGCCTCCGACAGATATGTATATTCCGATGTCAATTATTTCGATGCCTTGAAGCACGAGAATAGTTGGAACGACCTCAATCTTACTTTTACTTCATATATTCTTCGTAACTTCTTCTACAACCGCACCACGGCTGTTAATACAGCCGTTCGCAGACAAGAAGTACAACTGTGCTTTGAAGACGATTGGAGAGGCAGTAAAAGCAAGAGTCCTGCCGTAGAGACAACGATGTCCGTACAGCTTGGCAGACAAGGATATGGAAACTCGGCTCTATACCATTACTACGATATGCCGTCGTTTCGTTATGCGTCGCTAAGAGGAGTGGTCAGATTAGGCTGGGGGGAGAGGACAACCGACTTCTTCACTATTCGCAAGCATTACCCCTCAGACCTGCCTACAATATATCTCGGTGCTGAAATAGGCAGTTATAATATTGACAAGTCTCAGCTGAGCAACACTCCCGCAAATGCGCTACTCACAAACGAAGGCGCATGGAATAGCTCAGCCTATCACCTCTACGGGCGACTGAATCTGATGGTCAAGCAGGACATGCCGCTTGGCATTGCGGGACGACTGCAATACCTGTTTGAAGCAGGATTAGTGTTAGGCAGAGTGCCTCACTCCATGCTAAGCTTTATGAACGGTAATCAAGGATATTACTATCAACAAGAGCGTTTTACGCTGATGAACAATATGCAGTACGCCGCCGACAAATATCTCTTGCTACACCTCGATTGGAACGGCAGAGGAGTACTGTTCGGACGTATTCCGGGAGTGAGGTATCTGCATCTGCACGAACTGGCAGAGATGAAAATAGCATACGCCGGATTATCCAAAAAGCATATTCAGCTTACAGATTATGCTTACTCTTCTTCCACCCTCAACATTCCCTACATAGAAGCGGGTGTCGGCATCGGGAATATTCTGCGCGTGGGCGATGTCTATTCCGTTTGGCGTCTCACTCACCGCGACGATCCTTCCGCCGCCTTATGGGCCATCCGCTTCCGTTTTCGATTTTCTCTGTAATTTTTTTAATTTTTTATTTGGTAGGGTCATTTTTTTTGATTAACTTTGCAGCCGATTTCGTTGTTGTCAATATTGACACAACCTAATTGGCGGGATAGCTCAGCTGGTTAGAGCGCATGATTCATAATCATGAGGTCCCCGGTTCAATCC
>CAKZZM010000143.1 GCA_937885465.1 uncultured Bacteroidales bacterium | reverse complement strand
TTCCTTTTCCTCGCAGGAGAGGACAATCCTGATATGCCGATGGCGTTGTCGCTATTCCTCCTCATCAAGGTTATTGCCTTTATCAATTTAGTGGTCTGCTACCAAGTAGGCAAGTATTTTAACAAAAGAGGTTGGTTGCCCGACCTTGAAAAGTATTTCGGGAGTGAGAATTATGGAAAATGAAACATTGAAACAGATAGATGAACGTCTTCAGCGTATAGAAAAAATGCTATGGGCACAAAAGACGGTGCTTGACTTGGACGAAGCGGTGCTATACACAGGCTATAGCAGAGGTTATCTCTATAAACTGACAAGCAAAAAGCAGATACCGCATTACAAAAAGTCCCGCAAGATTTTCTTCAATAAAGCAGAACTTGATGAGTGGCTGCAAGAGCAACGTATCAAGACTGATGAGGAGATAGAAAGCGAGGCTCAGACTTATTGTAGAACTCATAAATGATTGTTAAGTTATGACCAAACGACAGCAACAATTCAACGAGTGGGTAAGCGAGCATTACGAAGAATTGAAACAAAAGATAATGCTATCTTGCTATTGGAACGAAGATGTGTTCCAAGATACTTACATCGAGTGCTTTATATTGTCCAACGACCTTACACGTCACAATAGCGAACAAGAATTCATTGAGACATATAATCGTCTGGAGAGGGAGCATTTCTCTAATGAATATAAGTATGTGCAGCCCGACGAGGTGCTGTTCGACTTATTACGTCAAGAACCACAGGACGAACTACAAGAGCGTATCGAATGGCGCGAGCGCAGGCTCAACATAGCCACCAAGGCGGTTATGCTCATCAAGGCTTCTCCGAAACTCAAACAGCGAGACAAGGAGATATTCAACCTGCGATATTTTCAGGACTTTTCCATTGAGGAACTTGCAGAAGCATTAGCCGTAGGGACTAAAACGGTCATCGATAGTCTGAAGATGACCATTCAGTACTTACGCGGCCATGTTTTACCCCCCCCATACTCTATTCATAATCAACGAATTATCGGTAGAAAGGAGACCTAATTATGTGTATGATACCTATTCAAGACGATTTCCGTAAAAATGCCCTTAAACAGGGTCGGACGATAACAGTCAATCTTGGTAGAGGCTTTATCACCCTATCTACGGTGTTAGGGACGGAACTGAAAGCGGAAGCAGGGCATAAAATTATCATAGCCCAAGACGATGAAACAGGCTCGTGGTATTTGTCCGAACCGCAAGTCGTTCCGCAAGGCGCACGCGGCGGTGTAATCTATAATTGTGGAAATCAGCATCGGCACGGTAGTAAGTTTGTATGGCGTTTTTGCAATAATAAAGCAGCGCAGGGGCTTTGTTCTGTGGTGGGCGCAAGCAAGGGTGCAACGTTTATCGTGGCGCAAAGAGCCAAAATTGACAACGGCATACGGTATTTCCGTATCATAACGGAGAAACCGATAAAAGTAAGCAACGACGATTTTAATTTATAAACCAAGGCGGAAAGGTGTAAGACCGCAATCTAAATCAAATCAATTATGACTAACGAAATCATCGAAGTAAAGTCAATTGACGTAATTCAAGCAATTGACCGTGCGGAGGTAGATGTACAAATCGCCACCGCAAAGCAGTATCCTCGTGATGTTGCCAAGACATTAAACACTATTCGTACCTATGCTCAAATGGACATAGAGACGGCAAACGAGTGTTTTTACTCATTATCAAGAGGAAGCAACCCTATTGAGGGTGTAAGTGTCCGTTTTGCAGAAATCATAGCCGGAGCGTGGGGCAACTTGCGTGTTGCAACTCGTATTATCGGTAATGACGGAAAGACTATCACAGCACAGGGTATAGCACACGACCTCGAAACGAACCTTGCTGTATCGGTAGAAGTCAAACGCCGTATCACCGACAAAAACGGCAGGACATTCTCGGAAGATATGCAAGTCGTTACAGGTAATGCAGCAAGTGCAATCGCATTCCGAAATGCAGTATTGAAGATTGTCCCGAAAGCAGTTACCAAGCGCGTCATTGATGAAACAAAAGCGGTTGCGATAGGCTCAACGAAAGACATTGAGACACGCAGGAAAGCGATGTTGGAGTATGTTAAGAAATTCAACATCACACAAGAGCAAGTGTTATTCTTCTGTGGTGTTCAGTCGGTGGACGCTATTGACAACAATATGCTGTTCAATCTTCGAGGTGCGCTCAACGCAATCAACGAGGGCGACACTACTGTTGAAGAATTGTTCATCAACCCTATGAAAGAAGCCATGAAAGCGGCTGCTGCACAAAAGAAAGCGGAAACGGCACAAGACCGTGCAGCGCAGGCTATGGCAGAAGCAGTCAAATAATCACCTCTAATCAAAGAAAAGATATGAAACTGAGAAATATATTAAACGAACTGCAAAATTGGCAGGACGCAAAAGAAAACAGCCGTTCTATGATTGTCATAGCAACTGACGGTAATATAGATGACGAAGCGGCAGAAACAGCCGTTGCTGTAAGCGGAAAAAGAGATGAACTATTGGCAAGTATCATCTTGGCTTTTCAACGTGACAAGAAACTCAAAGCACTATTCTCATCTGCATTACTGTTTGATAAGTTTAAGGCAGAAATGGACAATTGTAATAGACGCAACAAAAAGAAAGGGAACAAGTAATGGAACGCACAAGATTAAAATTCAAAAGCCGTGAAGAGTGGTTGAACGCTCGTAAGGACGGCATTGGCGCAAGTGAGGTGGCAAGTGTTGTCGGTCTCAATCCGTGGGAAACGCCTTATCAGTTATGGCGCAAAAAACGTGGTATAGACAAGCCGCAAGAGGAGAATTTCTTTATGCGTGCAGGACACTATCTTGAAGACGCTGTTGCTCGTTTTTATTCTGACGAAAGTGGTCGTGAGATAATCAGTAGCAGCGCAGAAGATTTTATGTTCATTGACAAGAATAAGCCGTTTTTGCGTGTCAGTCCAGACCGCACTTTTTGGCTTGCAGGAATGGCTCATAATGACGACAACAAGGGTATTCTCGAATGTAAGACCACACAGAAAAGTATCGACCCTGATGACCTGCCCAAACATTGGTTCTGTCAGGTGCAGATGAACTTGGGTGTGGCAGGCTATGAGCAAGGCTCGCTCGCTTGGTTGTGTAGTGGTCGAGAGTTTGGGTATAAGGACATCACCTTTGCACCTGATTTCTATGGTTGGCTTGTCGAGGAGGTAGAGCGTTTTTGGCTTGATAACGTGATTGGCGGCAAAGAGCCTGACGCTATCAATGTACAGGACATTCTTACTAAATACAACCGCCATATGGACGGTAAGCAGATTGAGGTTGGAGACGACATCTTCGAGGCTTACAAAGACCTCAAAGACCTCAAAAAGCAGATTGCTGCTTTAGAGGAGCGCAAGGAGACTTTGGAGGGGCGTATCAAAATGGCATTTCAAGATGCCGAAGCAATCACCTACGGTGGTGATACGCTCGCTACGTGGAAAGCACCTAAACCGTCAAAGAAACTTGATGTAAAGTATTTCCAAGAGTCGGAGCCGGGAATGTACGAACAGTTCTGTGTGCTTACACAAGGTGCAAGACGTTTCCTGCTTAAATAAACAGATGCCGTATGACCAAAGACAGCAAAACACGGCTAACAGAAACACGGCTCTTGCGCACGGCAGATATGTCCGAAAGGTGTATCAACGCTGCTGTTGCGTGGTCAAAGCCTAAACGCAAGAGCCTTTATTTGTAACTATCAAGACAATGATAACATTACGTGAAAATCAGACAGAGCCTATTGATAAGGCAATACGCTTCTTCCGTGAGCCTAATCCTGTGCCGTCTCTCATCGTCTTGCCTACTGCTTGGGGAAAATCTATCTTGACTGCATATTGTGCCAAATACTGTGGTGAGAAACTCATTGTATTGCAGCCGTCAAAGGAGTTGCTTGAACAGAACTTTCAAAAATACATTACCCTATGTGGCGGCTTCGGTTCAAATGCAGGCATTTTCTCTGCTTCTCTCGGACGAAAAGAGATAATGCCAATAACTTATGCAACCATAGGCTCAATCAAGGCTCTCGGCGCAAAATTCAAGCAATTAGGCTTCACTAAAATGCTGATTGATGAAGCGCACCTCTATCCTCGCGAGAGTACAAGTATGCTCGGACGTTTTCTTAAAGACAGCGGTATCACCCACGTGCTTGGTATCACGGCAACGCCTGTCAAGTTGCAGCAGAACCGAGACTTAAACGGCAACACATTCTCCAAACTTGTAATGCTCACCTCTAAATCGAAGAAAGGTAATTTCTTCAAGCATATTATTCACGTGGGGCAAGTGCAAGAGATGGTCAGACTTGGCTATTGGTCAAAGTTGGTATATGAGCAGCAGGCTTTTGACGGCTCGATGCTGGTGTTTAATAGTAGCAAGTCAGAGTACACCGAAGAAAGCGTACAGCAAGCCTATTATGCCAACGGTGGTACGGACACTATTCTGTCGGCTCTGAATATGCACAAGGAAAGACGGCATATTCTTGCTTACGTGCCGTCAGTACAGGAGGCTATTGACCTTGCGGCTCGCTACCCTAATGCAGGCGTGGTATATGGGGAGCAAGACAAACGAGAGCGCGAGGAGACAATCAGCCGTTTTAAGTCGGGCGCACTGCGAGTACTATTTAATGTCAGAGTCCTTTCAACCGGCTTCGACTTTACAGGCATAGATTGTATCGTCTTAGGCATTTCTACGGCTTCAATTGCCCTATACTACCAAATTATTGGTCGTGGTACTCGCATTGACGAGAGCAAGCGAGATTGCCTGATTTGCGACATCGGTGGTAACATTGACCGATTCGGTCGTGTTGAGGACATCACCTTTGAGCAGGGCAAGATGTGGCGGATGTTCGGGACAGGTGGACGCTTGCTTTCCGGCATACCTATTCACGATATAGGCAAATACACTCGCGAAGACACCAAGATTGTGGACGCGAAAGCCGAAGCACCTAT
>CAKZZM010000142.1 GCA_937885465.1 uncultured Bacteroidales bacterium | reverse complement strand
AAAGACACCACCGTCAACGACATCGCCATACGCATCTATCTACCGCTTAATGCCCGTCCCGCCCTCGAGGTTGGTACGCATTGCCTGAATGACAATAATGTTATTCTCGCTTTTCAGGCGGCTGACATCCGCGCCGACAACAAAAAGATTGTGGGAGCCTTTGTCCAAAAAGGTCAACCATTAGCATGGGGGCTGAGCAAGAAAGGCTATTGCGCCATTCTTCACGATAGTGTATATGTCGGCATGGCAGACAACTCGCCACTCTTCGAGGCGGCTACTGACTGCGGTGGATATTTCTTCCGTCAGTACCCGCTTGTTGCCGAAGGTCAGCCCCAAGAGAGCGAGTTGAAGACGCAGTCTCTGCGGCGTGCGCTGTGCAATATTGACGAGCATATATGTGTGATTGAAACGCGTGAGAAAGCCGGTATGCACGATTTTGCCGTCTTGCTTGCCGACCTTGATGTAAGCAACGCCATCTATCTTATCGGCAGCGATGCCATGGGGGTGGTTTGCGACCTCAACGGCAACCGTGAACAAATAGGCAGGTTTATCGAGAAACCTTTTAAGTATATTAACTTCATCTTTTGGTCCAAGTGACGACTAAACAATAATGTTACCATCAAATGAACGATTTGGATTTATTCCCCATAAGCTGTAAAAATTGACGAATTTTAGCATTTTTATTGAATTATTTTTGGCGGAATCAAAAAAAATAAATAAATTTGCCGCAAAACACCCAAAAAATAAACAATTACACCACATAGCCTATGACCAATTGCTCATCTTAAAAATATAAAACACAAAAAATATAAAACAAACGGCGTTTGCTCTATTTGAGGATACTTTCAATCTACCACAATTTGAAATTACCTTCCGAAAAATACAGCGAAACGCTCGCACGAAGGTGTGGGCATTTCTGTATATATTGGAGGTAATGGGTGTGGTAGCCCGAAAGTACCAATATAGAGACTATTAAATAAAGCAGAAATAGTCCACGCTTTTATTATATATTCTATCCAAAGTGCGGGCAGAGCCCTAAAGTATTGAACGCTCGGAGGCGTTCTCCACTAACAGCAAGAAAACATCGCGGACGAGCCGTCCGCGTCCCAGTTGAAAGTTAAATCCTAAAAATTATATTCTATGAGAAGACTAAAACCATTTATGACTTGTGTGTTATTCCTATTAATAGCGAATGTCACAAGTGCCACAACTGCGCGTGTGAGGCAGTTATCAGCAGAAGAGGCCGACATGCTTGTTCAAAATCTGCAAAAGATTGTCATCGAAGAAGATGCAGACCAAAACATCCGAATGAGTATCATTGACTTGACAGGTGCTGTGCTCATGGAACAACAAATTAATTCCTCCGCTAAAATAACCTTTGAAGAGGAGAGTGTGAACGTTGAAACAGCCATTGAAAGCGTTCCTGAACCTTCTCCGGTTTCGGTGTACCCTAATCCTGCTGTTGATTACATACATATTGTGGGGTTGCAGGACAACGACATAGTGAGGATATTTAATTTACAGGGGTATATCCTTATCGAAGAAAAAGGAGCGGATGTCAATGTATCTTCGCTGACAACGGGGACATATATCCTGCTGGTAGGAAAACAATGTTTCAAAGTAATAATTGAGTGATACTATGAAAAAGATTTTTTGTGTTTTGACGAGTCTGGTCTTGGTGTTTCAAATCCAAGCGCAGACATATTTCTGGAAAGACGGACAGATTGAACTATCTCAAACCAGTTGTGAAATCCGCTTTAATAAATTGCCTGCGGAGAATTTTTCCACTATCGCGGGGGTAGAGCAAATGAACAACTCTCTCTATTTGATGTTTGGGAAAGATAGATCATACCGTAACCGTTTGGCATGTTGCTATCAGGGCTACAATACGGATATAGAGTATAACTCACGCTCTGAGAACACTCCGGATATTTTTTGTTATAACCCAAACATCAATGATGCCAATCTGTCAACCACTATGGGTAGTGATCCTTGGAACTACTTAGCGAAGATGGTTTACAATGCTACTGACATCATTGACGGCATTACTCAGCATTGCGACACCACGAATGCCGAATACGCATATCTTCTTGGTGAGGCTCTCTTTATGCGTGCTTTTGCCCTGTCTGAAATGGTCAAACTATGGGGAGATGTGCCTATTCGGTGGAAAGTCTATAACCTGAGGTTCATTCCCTCGCACGCGAAACAGGATAGAAATACAGCGTACGAGGGAATGCGTTCTGATTTGCGCCGAGCAGCTGATTTACTGCCTTGGGCAAACTCGGTTCCCGATATAGATCGCTCCTCAGGTCTGTACTGCGAGCCGACAGATGTCAATTCTTCTCCGGAATCTTATATGGAGCATCCCAATGGAATCCGTAACTATACGGGTGTACCGACAAAGGCCGCGGCACTCGGTTTGCTCGCTCGGATTGATTTGAATTATGCCGGCTACGCATTACGTCCCAATAATTTAGGAATACCATCTGATGGATTTGCCATTCAACTTAATTTAGCAGATATGGAGAAAAGGCGCGAACTATATAAAGAAGCGTTAGAGGCTTGCGCGGAAGTTATCAATCAAGAAGGATCATTCAAGTTGCTATCCGACTACGAGCAGGTATTCAAGAATATCTGTGCGGATGTAACGGACTACCGGCAATCAGAGGTTATATGGGAGATACCTTTCGCAGACGGAGCGAGGGGACAGTTTATGAACTATAATAGTATCAAATGTAATACAAATACACAGAATGCCCTTAAGAACAACGCAACAGGTACTTCCAATGCGAATGCGCGAATAGTGCCGACACTCTATTTTGATTTTGAGGAAGGTGATGCACGCCGCGATGTTACCATCGCGCCTTTTGATTGGTATTACGAACAACGCAATTGGTCAGTAACGACCGATGACGACTATGCGCAAGCCATCTTCCCTCAAACGACAAGCGGAGAAAGAGTCTTGTATCAACGTGTAAGTCGCGCTAATGCATGGTCACTCGGGAAATACCGCATAGAGTGGATGTCACGCGAGAGAAACGGTAACGATGATGGCATCAATTATCCTGTCTTGCGCTATGCAGATGTTGTTTTGATGTTTTGCGAAGCCTCGCTCGGAGGTATTACAGGCGATGTTCCCGCTAATACAACGGGGCTCTCTGCCCAAGCACTTTTCGACCAAATTCGCAGTCGTGCTAACTTAGGTTCTAAAACGCTAACCATGACAAATCTGCAAGACGAACGTAAGTTCGAGTTTGCAGGAGAATATCTGCGCAAATACGATCTTATCCGTTGGGGACAATTACGTACAGCGATGGAGAATGCACGTACACGGCTTGATAATTTGGAACAACATACGGGAGAGTTTGCCAATACCGCAGACACAATGTATTACCAATATCGATATGTAGCCGACTCTTTGAGTTACAGCAGTGAGATAAAAGGGTATGTATTGGATAATATCACTTTTACTCGCCCCGCTTTGTACGATAAGGATAATGGTTGGTGCAAGACAAATGTGTTTGTATCAAATGATGAATCCGTCTTGAGTAACTACAAATACAAGCTATACGACTACGAACACCCTGAATATTTGGATAGCCACCAGTTATGGCCTATCTTCTCCGCTGATATGATTTATGCTCCTGAAGGACTATTGTGGAACGATTATAATTATTGACACCTATGAAAAAGATATATAGTATTTTGTCACTTACACTGATTAGTGTTACGACAATCGCACAAGTATATGTATATAACGCCCAAGGCTTAATCTCTGAGTTGGACGAATATCCCGATAGCATTATCACTATTCCTCCCTATCGTACCCCTTTGCCTGCGGCTCAGGACGGTGCACTTAGCGGTGTATTCTCCGTTTCCAAGAACCGCAAAGTTCGCTTCTCGCAAGGAAATCTACAATACCGCATAGCGGATGGAGTGTGGCAATTTGCAGAAAACCAATACGACACACTCGGAGGGAATATTGAGAATCAGGTTATTGATCAGTTTGGATTCGGGACAAGCGGATGGTCAGAGAGTGGAGCAGTGGCGTATATGCCAACGGACACAAGTATGAGCGAGGAGAGTTATTATGGTCAAATAGGGGGATTGCTTTATGAGCCGGCAACGGGATACCTAAGACATAGAGACTGGGGCGTACACAACCCCATTGCAAATGGCGGTAATGAGGCGGGACTATGGCGTACATTGACTTCCGCAGAATGGGGGTATTTAACACTTAAAAGATGGACTCCATACGCTATCGCTATCGTCAATGGAGTATGGGGAATAGTGCTTTTGCCGGATAATTGGAATGAAGAACCGACACAGAAAATGCGACCATGTTATTTCGATAAAGATTGGAAACAACATACGCAGTACTCCGAAGAAGAAATTGAACAAATCCTTTTAGCATTTGATAATGATACTTTATCTGCTCGCTCCTTAATCGGAATATATTTTTATTCCTTCATTCCCGGATATGGATATGAGATGACCGAAGATGGTTACGAGAGCACAGGCGTATTGCCATTAGAGGACTTTAATATCACCCCTGATGAATGGCTGTCATACGAATCCAAAGGATGTGTTTTCCTACCATTCAACAAGAGCCGCAATCATCCTAACAACACCACCCGCGGGCGCACAGAGGATTATTATTGCGTTTACTGGTCTCAGTATCCTTCATACGGAAATCAGGCTATGGAATATAGATATACAGGTAATAGCAACAACCCATATTCCTTTTATATGCGGAGCGGCACATCGGCTTCGTTTTGCCCGTTGTTTGTTGGCGGCTGCGTGAGACTTGTACAAGACTACTAAGAACGTTCGGAGACGTTCTCCACTAAGGACGTTCGGAGACGTTTTCCACTATGAACGTTCGGAGACGTCCTCAATTGCCAATCAACGTCGCGGACGAGCCGTCCGCGTCCCAGACGTTTTCCACTATGAATGTTCTACATGCCGGGGGGAGGTCCTTGGGGTATTTGACCGGGGAGAGGACCTTTCGCGGGGTCTCCCCCCTGCTCTATTATCTCTTGCATAAAGGCTCCCCTGCCTTTGGCTTTTAAATCTCCCATCTTATTAATCTTGTAAGTAAAGGAGAGCATGAAATATGTGGGAAGGGTATTAAATCGCTGATACTGCACATAGTTTTCTCCGATGGTCTCCAATACATTTTTCTTCTGATTGAGGATATCATTCATCTGCAAGGCAAGCGTCATACCGCTCCATGTTTTGGAAAGTGATGCGTTCCACAATATCTCACTGAGCGCACCCTCAAGATTATATCCCCATCTATCGTTATACCCTATATCTGTTGCGATAGACCAATTATAGGGAAGGTGGAAGACAAAATCTGCTGTTACTCCCCAATCAATGGTATTGGTATAGTTGGAGGCAGAAATGCTATTTCGGGTATGGGAATAAGTTATATTTCCTCTCACTCCAAAGTCCAACACGTCGTGTGTGAGTCTTATACTCAAATCTTCATTAGCCCGTATATTCCCTGTCCTACTCTCATCGCCGAGCAGGAGGATATTGTCAGCAAGCCAATTTTCCACATCTGCTGCTTTCTGCTCCTTTAGGATATATGCTAACCGTTGGTTATAAGAAACTGCGGTACGTGAATTGAGGTGTAGTCGGTTCTTTACGATAGGAGTAGTAATCATAAAATCGGCAGATACATCGTATGGAAGTGCCTTAGCATTAACAGTTTGGCGATATACCTTACCTGTCTCATCGTAAATAGCGTTATTAACTAAGGCATCTTTGGTGAGGTTGGCATGGAGTCCTCCCATCATAGATGCCATAGTCTCTTGATTGAACCGTGAGAACATAAAATGCAGTCCGTGAGAAAATGCGGGAGAGAGATTGAGATTTCCTACCGTTTCTGCCATAGCGTTGGAATTATCTCTTACGGGTTCCATTTGTGAGACAGACGGTTGTACGGAGCGCCCTCTATATCGCAAACGTATAAACTGCTTCTTTCCGAGTTTATACTTGATAGTTGCCTGTGGTGCCCAGTTCCACACATTTTTGACGATAGATACATTTTCTCCAGTATAATACTGCGTTTGACTTATCGTTTGTGACGGATTTACCCTCATACCGGCAGACAGGTCCAGTTCCTTATTGATATATCTGTAATTAAGTTCCAGAATTTCAGAGAAGAAGTTGTTAGAGAAAGTATTGGAATAAGCAGAGTCGAGTACGGTATATTGTTTTTCCCCTGCATTCAGTAAAACATTCCCCAGTGCATCGGTTGCGGGCGAGTACTGATGCTTATCTGAAACGGTGTATGAATTGCGGAAAGAAAGGACGGTCTCTATAAAATGCTGTCTATTCCAAATAGGCTCGACATACGATACTCTCACATTTGATGTTACCACATTCGACTTCTTCTTCTGCTGCTGATCGAGCTGCTTCGTACCTGTTGCGAGGTTGAGACTTGAGTCATCGGTGTTGTTGAGCGAACTGAAGGCATTAACGGTTAGTGTCCTGCCCGGTTTATTAAATTTATGATTATAGATAATTCTCAATTGCGCCCCTACCTCTGAATTTAATGAAGTATTGGTCTGCGTTCCGAACGACATCGTTTCTATCGAATCTTGGCCGTCAGCGAGTGTGGGTAGTTCTCTATTATCCCGCAGATAGAGATAATCGTTAAACTGATTATACCACGTGTTGGTATATGAGATACGGGGTTGAAAAACTAATTTATTGAGTGTATCAATATTATACTCTATTTCGAGCCTCATAGATGCGTCCCACGCCTTTGATGTCTTTAGTGTAGAGTCTAAATTATTATACTTGAGATTACCTGTTTCGGACGTCAGATATTGCTCTTTCTCTGACCTTGTAGAAGTAAAGTTATAACTGTGGTTGAGTGATGCATCTGCGCCAATCAAGACTTTATCTCCCGCAACGATATTAGTGTTTACGCCAAGATTTTCAGTCCAAGTTATTCCGGAATTATTTCCCATCTGCGGTCCTCTTCCTCGTCCTGAGCGGAACTCATTAGTGTTATTTGCTCCGGCAATGATAGTTGTTTGACTCTCTCCGAGCATCAAGTTCATAAAAGCGTTGGCATTATATCGAAAATCTTCGCGGAAAAACTGCGCTGCTTTATCTCGGGAGGAGCCTTGATAGCTATAGTGGAATAACTTGGTCTGATCATCACCGAGGGCATCAGAGCCGAGAGAGCCGTTGAAATTACCGAACAAACCCTTCTTGCGGTTCTCTTTCAAAGTAAGGTTGATTATTCGCTCTGTATCATCGTCCTCAAAGCCGGTCAGTTTTGCCATATCCGATTTTTCGTCAATAACTTGAATTTTATCAATCATCTCGGCAGGGATATTTTTTGTCGCCATTTGCACGTCATCGCCGAAGAACTTCTTGCCGTCAATTCTTATTCCTTTCACTTCCTCTCCGTTGACTGTTACCTTTCCATCTGTAGAGACCTCGACTCCCGACATTTTCTTCAAAAGGTCTTCAACCATCGCATTCTCCTGCGTTTTATATGCAGCGGCATTATATTCGAGGGTATCCCCCCTGACAACCATCTCGGCAGCCGTTCCTCGCACTTGCACCTCGCCCAACACCTGCACATCCTCCTGCAAATTTATGCTTTTTAGATTAACATCGCTGCCGGTGATCTTACACGGAATCTTCTTTTGAACATATCCCACACTGCTTATTATCAGCGAGTAATTACCAGCCGGAGCCTTAATAAAAAATGCGCCGTTAAGATCGGTTTGAACGCCTACAATAAGAGTTGAGTCTGCTCCTGAATAAGAAAACAACCGCACCGCAGCCATCTCCACCAGTTCGCCATTATCAGCATTGACGACCCTGCCTTGTATGGTAAACTGCTGCTTATTATGCTGCGCAAATGCGGGTTCAACATAAAATAATAATAAAAGAAGAGGTAAAACGAAGTACGATGTACGATGTACCGCTTGCGCTATGTACGAAGGAACGCTTGCGCTATGCACTACAGTAACCTTATTCATAATTAATAGCATACTCATAATTAAATATACACACATATTTTTCAAAAACCGTGCCTTTTTTCATATTCAATTTGGCTAACTAAAAAAAAAACATTAACTTTGTTTCAGGAAAATTTTTCAACTATGTCGCCAATTCACATTTACCCTATTACCTCTCCCATTCATAATGCAGCTCAAATAGAGCAGAGTACTAAATTACTGCTCGCTCCTTTGCAAGCGTCGGGAATGGAAATAATCCTGACAGAGGATTTTTCCACCTATGGGAGACATAATTTGCAGATTATCTATGTACGCACCGGCGGTACAGAGGGGATATTCAAATCGTTAGCAGAGCAATATGAGAACATCACCTCTTGTCCTATATATCTTCTCGCATCTGAAGAGAGCAACTCGCTCGCTGCATCCGTTGAGATACTCTCATGGCTTGAAGCAAAAGGATATAAAGGTGAGATAATTCACGGCAACTCGAATTATATTATTAATAAAATTAAATCATTATATACAATCGTAAAAGCAAAAAACAGGCTAAAAAGACAAAGAGCAGGTATTATCGGCAAACCTTCTGATTGGCTTATTTCAAGTACGGCAGATTACGCGGCTGTTCGCGAGCGTTTGGATATAGAATTAGTGGATATTGAGATAAAAGAGTTAATTGAGGAGTATGATAAGACAAAAAACTACAATGCTAAAATACCTGAACAACTACAACCTTGCAATAGCCGATATTTCGAAGGTGCAATAGGTATATTCAACGCCTTGCAAAATCTTATATCTCGCCACAATCTCAGTGCGCTTACTCTGCGGTGCTTTGACCTGTTAGACACTATCCATAATACCGGTTGCCTGTCATTAGCCCTTCTCAATAGTCATGGAACACCGGCTGCGTGCGAAGGAGATGTACCGGCACTACTGACAATGATGATTAGTGAGGCACTATTTGGACAGACCGGTTTTCAGGCCAATCCCTCACGCATTAATCCCCTGACGGGTGAAATAACATTTGCCCACTGTACAGTGCCTCTCAATATGATAAGTCGCTACAATTACGACACTCATTTTGAGTCGGGTATAGGCGTTGCTATTCACGGCGAACTCCCTGAAGAAGATGCCACTATCGTAAAGGTTCAGGGGTCACTAAACAAGTGGTTTTGCGAAGATGTTACTCTGCTACATAACAGTTATGAGAAGCAGTTGTGCCGTACACAAGTGATATTGCAAACGCAGTCAGCAGCAGAGTATCTGCTCCACCACCCCATTGGCAATCATCATATTATACTGACCGGTCATCATAAAGCCACATTCGATGAATTTATGAGGAGTCTATGAACGCAGAGTTTGTAAAGGAATATATAAAAAAGGAAAATCTTCTCTCTGCTGCCGAGAAAGTGTTAGTCGGACTAAGTGGCGGTGCTGATTCCGTTGTTCTGCTCAATATCCTTCTTCAGATAGGCATCAAATGTGAGGCGGGACATTGCAATTTTCATCTTCGCGGTGCAGAGTCTCTGAGAGATATGGCATTTGTCGAAGACCTTTGCAAGCGCATAAACGTTCCGCTCCATATTGTCCATTTTAACACAATCGACTACTCAAAAGAAAAAGGCATCTCAATAGAGATGGCAGCAAGGGAACTTCGTTATCGTTGGTTTGACGAAATTGCAAAAAAGAGAGGTTGCTCAAAAATTGCAGTTGGTCATCATCAAAACGACCAAGCCGAAACGCTTCTTCTGAACCTTACTCGGGGCTGTGGATTAAAAGGATTAGGCGGCATAAGACCTAAAAATGGCAATATCATTCGTCCTCTGCTCTGCGTTACTCGCAATGAGATAGAGGAATATGCGTTATGTCATTCATTATCATTTGTCGCCGATTCTACGAATGCCGACACTTCTATTCGCCGCAACGCCTTTCGCGGCATCCTATCTCAACTATCTAATACAGACATAAAGCATATTGCCGGTACCGCCACTCTTATGCAGCAGTATTACTCTCTGTTAGACTCAATCTTGCGCGGGCAACCGATACAAGCAGATGCGCAGCCGACACTTTTATTTGAATTGCTTGCTCCGTTTGGGTTTAATGCTTCGCAGACAGAAGATATAAGGCATAGTCTCAACACCTCCGGCAGATATTTTGAGTCTGATTCGTTTGTTGCTGTAACAGATCACGGCAAAATTAAGATAGTCGGGAAAGAGCAAGGAGGCAAAGTGGAGACGTTCTCCACTCCAAATGTCGGCATTAAATGCCGACTTTATAAAAACGAGAAATATAAACGTTCGGAGACGCCATACAAAGTACGAAGTAACGAAGTACCAAGTACCTTAATAATAAACAAACGTAAAAGATTAGAAAACGAAGTGTTCTACCCTGCCGATGCTACCAAAGCATTATTTGACGCAGATTTATTACCGGAAAACCTTAATATACGCTATTGGAAAGAGGGCGACTATTTTATTCCCCTGACCAATAAATCAAAACCTATAAAGCGCAAACTGCAAGACTTATTCTCGGATAACAAATTATCCGTCTTCGACAAACACAATATTCCGATAGTGTGTGATGCAGAAAAGCCCGACACCATTGTTTGGGTAGTCGGCCTTAGGCAGGATAACAGGTTCAAAGTAACGAGCCAAACTAAGACTATTGCGGAGATAGAGGTGAAAGAGGTAGTGGAGAACGTCTGAGAACGTTCTGGTAGTGGATATAGTGCGGGCGGAGCCCTAAAGTTGAAAGTTGAAATTTCCGATTAGTGCAAATTATTTATTATTTTCCTTGTTTAACTGATAAAAAAGCAGTAACTTTGTGAGTTGTGGAACCAAGTGACCAAGTACCAAGTGACTAAGTTCGGAGACGTTCTCCACAGCACTTATATTTCTCGTTTTTATAAAGTCGGCATTGAATGCCGACTAAAGTTTGAACGTTCTTAGACGTTCTCCACTATTAAATAATTTTAATATACGCAAATATATGCAAAACGAACGAATTATTGCAGTAATAGGTTTAGGCTATGTAGGACTGCCGCTTGCCATCGAATACGGAAAGAAATATCGAGTTATCGGTTTTGATGTCAACAAAGCGAGGGTAGAAGAGTTGGAACGCGGTGAGGATCATACTCTTGAAGCCGATCTTGTGGGGATGAAGCAAGCACGTGACGCCTTCAAATCAACAGGTAAGATAGGTCTTACCTTCACCTCGGACGCTGAGGAACTGAGAGCAGTGAACACTTACATCGTAACTGTTCCTACCCCTATCGACCGATTTAACAATCCCGATTTAACACCTCTTTTGAAAGCAAGCGAGACAATAGGCAAAACGCTCAATCAAGGAGATATAGTGATTTATGAATCAACGGTCTATCCCGGTTGTACAGAGGAAGACTGCGTGCCCGTTTTAGAGAAATACTCCGGCCTGCATTTCAACAAAGACTTCTTCTGCGGTTACTCACCCGAACGAATCAATCCGGGAGACAAAATTAACACTCTCACCAAGATAAAGAAAATAACCTCAGGTTCGACTCCTGAGATTGCAGATATCGTTGATGCGTTATACAACAGCATTTTAGAGAACGGTACTCACCGCGCCCCTAATATGAAAGTGGCAGAAGCAGCGAAGGCAGTAGAGAACTCACAGCGCGATGTCAACATCAGTTTCATGAACGAATTGGCACTTATCTGCGACCTCGTCGGGATAGACACCAACGATGTTATTGAAGCGGCGGGAACGAAGTGGAACTTCCTCAAATATCGCCCCGGATTAGTAGGCGGTCACTGCATATCTGTTGACCCGTATTATCTCGCCCACAAAGCCAAGTCGCTCGGCTACGACCCGAAAGTGATACTCTCAGGACGTGCAGTCAATAATAGTATAGCTAAATTTATTGCCGATAAAACGCTTAAACTAATGATTCAGAAAGATCATAAGATTAAGGGGGCAAATATTCTTATGCTCGGAGTAACATTTAAGGAAAATTGCCCGGACTGCCGCAACACGAAAGTAGTGGATATCGCTAATGAGTTGGAGGACTTCGGTTGCAATGTGGACATCTACGACCCATGGGCATCTGCGGCAGTAGTAAAGCACGAATACGGCAAAGAATTGATTTCTGCTATTGATCCTGATAAGAATTACGAGGCAATAATAGCATGCGTCTGCCACAACCAATTCAAGACCTTCGACTTCAAGAAATATAAAGAGCGAGGAGCAGTTGTCTTCGATGTGAAGAACTTCGTTGACCGCAACCTCGTTGACGGAAGACTATAGTGGAAAGTTGAAAGTTAGTGGAGAACGTCTCCGAACGTTCAAAAGTTAAAAGTTATAGTTAAGTTGCAGAAACGATGAAAGGTATAGTACTTGCAGGCGGTAGCGGCACGCGTCTCTACCCAATCACGAAAGGTGTAAGCAAACAACTCCTGCCCATCTACGACAAACCGATGGTTTATTACCCCATCTCAGTGTTAATGCTTGCCGGCATCAGGGACATCCTTATTATCTCTACACCTCAAGACCTGCCCGGATTCGAGCGTTTGCTCGGTGACGGAAGCGACTACGGAGTGAGATTCTCTTATGCAGAGCAACCCTCTCCTGACGGATTGGCACAAGCCTTTATTATAGGCGAAGAGTTCATTGGCAATGACAGCGTTTGTCTCGTCCTTGGCGACAATATCTTTCACGGTTCGGGCTTCGTGCCAATGCTGCAAGAGGCTGTGAAGAATGTAGAAAAAGAGCAGAAAGCGACCGTCTTCGGCTATTGGGTTAATGACCCCGAGCGATATGGTGTTGCCGAGTTCGATAAGCAAGGTAATTGCCTTTCTATAGAAGAAAAGCCTCAGCATCCGAAATCTAACTACGCCGTTGTCGGACTATATTTCTACCCTAATAAAGTAGTGGAAGTGGCGAAACATATCAAACCTTCTGCACGAGGCGAGTTAGAAATTACTACGGTTAATCAGCAGTTCCTTGACGATAAAGAGTTAAAAGTGCAAACTCTCGGCAGAGGTTTTGCTTGGCTTGACACCGGTACTCACGACTCTCTTGCAGAGGCTTCTACATTTGTGGAAGTGATAGAGAAACGCCAAGGACTGAAGATTGCCTGTTTAGAGGGTATCGCCTATCGCAAAGGTTGGATTAATGAAGAAAGAATGCGCGAAATAGCACAGCCTATGCTCAAAAATCAATACGGGCAATATCTAATCAAAGTCATTGAAGAACTGAAAGAAACAGGCGATGCAAATCTCCTGTAACTGAAATTTTCCACATTAGAGAATCAACAACTTATTATTTTCTTTGTCGGCGAATTAGATGAATTAAACTAATTTTACTATTCTGAATGTTCCGTTTTTTATAGCACACCGTTTGTCCTACGATAAAGACCTTCGCAAGGGTGAACTATCGCGACCTGCAATAAAAATTGCTATTGCGTCCGTTGCCATTGGTTTTTTAGTAATGTTACTCACCCTCTTTATCGTCATTGGCTTTAAAAACGAGGTGAAAAACAAAGTAATAGGTTTTGGCAGCCACATTCAGATAGTTAATTTTGATAACAACAACACTTATCAACTTCGTCCGATTGTCGTAACAGATAGTCTGCTCCACACTCTCGGTCAGATTGAACACGTACAAACAGCCCTACCCTTTTGCACCAAACCGGGTATCATCAAGACTCAAGATACATTTCAAGGCATAGTAATAAAAGGAAGAAGCGGCAGAGTTGTACAAGAAGAAAACCTGTGCGCCGGAACTATTCCTACTAAGCAGGGAGAGATAATGATTTCTAAGCGCCTTAGTAATATACTATCGCTGACGACAGGCGATAGTTGTTTTTGTTACTTTATTGACGAAAATGTAAGAGTGCGGAAATATCGTATAACAGGCTTATACGATAGTCAGTTTAGCGATTTTGACGAGTTATTTGTGGTAAGCACTTTTGACGAGGTGCAACAACTCAATGGATTTGAAGAAGACGAGGCATCAGGAATAGAAATCTTGATATCAGATTTTTCTTTTATTGACGAGACGGCAGATGAAGTCTATCTGCACACCGCCAACCGCCCCGATAAAAACGGAAATCTACTTTATACCGAAACGATTGAAGAACAGAACCCCGGCATTTTTGCGTGGCTAAGGTTGCTGGATATGAATGTTATTATTATTCTGCTGCTGATGATAAGCGTCAGTTCGTTCTGCATCATATCATCTCTGATTATCCTTATTCTTGACGGCACACAACTGATAGGTACTCTCAAATCATTAGGGGCAGATAACCATTTTATCCGAAAGATTTTCCTCTACCAAACAGCCCACCTCATTGTCAGAGGACTGCTTATCGGAAATATTGCGGGACTTTCGCTTGCGGCACTGCAATATTTCTTCCATATTATTCCTCTCAACCCTGCCACTTATTATGTTAGTTATGTGCCTATTGCATGGTCATGGTCAGCTTGGCTGCTACTCAATATCGCCACAATTATTATATCTCTGCTTGTGCTTGTTGCCCCATCAAGTATCATCAGCCGCATTTCCCCCGCGCAGGTTATGCGATTCGAATAATTAAAGAGCGAAACAATGCGGTTTTTCGCCTATTGCAACACCTCGGAAAACTCTTGTGCAAAAAAATACTATCGAATTGAATCTACAGCAATGGAAACGAGTTCAGATTCGATGCGACTGTCTATCGAACGTTCGGAGACGTTCTCCACTATTGTATCAGGTTGGAAAATCAATTCCTGCATCGCCTTCTTGTTGTAATACGGTAATAAAGACGATTGGCTGAGTTGCTCTTCTAAAGCCGTAATCTCGGAATAATAAACATCGTCAATAAAGGTCTTGTTGTCGTCTGCATTACACAAAACAGCAGACAAACTCAACGCAGAAACCAAGATAATATTTATCCTTAAGAACCTATTCACCTTTAGTTTTTATATTTATTGGCAAGCCTCGACGAATAGGCTGCTCAAGTGAGGTGAGCGTTTCCGTCTTTGCCACACCCGGTATCTCTTGAATCTTATCGTTGAGAAGATGCATAAGATGAGCATCGTCACGAGCATATAGTTTGATTAACATGGAAAAGCCGCCAAGTGTAAACTGACTCTCTACTATCTCAGGAATCTTAAGCAGTTCTTTTGTTACCGAACGATACATCGAACCCTTTTCCAATGTTATTCCTATATACACACTGAGTTGATACCCTAACATTTTGGGATTAACCGTATATCCCGAACCGATAATCACGCCTATATCATACATCCGCTGCACGCGCTGATGAACCGCTGCACGACTAACTCCACATTGATCCGCAACATCCTTAAAAGGAATACGAGCATTCTGGGTGATAATTTGAAGTATCTTCCTATCCAAATCGTCTATCTTATCGCCTTCGACAAACTTTTCCATTTTTTAGTAATATGCAAGATTTTTCTTACAAAATTAATAAAATTATCACTATTCAGCAACAAAAATCACAAAAAATTGCGATTTTACTTACATTTTGTCAGTTTTTCGCGCAAACTTATTACTTTTGTAAATATGATACCTGAGATACTTACAGACTATATTTCCGCCCATACAGCCCCTGAACCGGAATACCTGAAAGAGATAAGCAAGCGTACTAACCAACGCATGGTTAATCCGCGAATGAGTTCGGGGCATGTACAAGGGCGGTTTCTCGCCTTTCTCAGTAAGTTAATCAACCCTTCACTCGTTTTGGAATTAGGCACTTTCTCCGGCTACTCGGCACTTTGCCTTGCCGAAGGGCTAAAGAATGGCGGCGAAGTAATCACTATAGAGAAAAACGATGAATACGAATCGTTTATCAAAGAGAATCTATCTCTTTCGCCATTGGGGAATAAGGTAAAACTGCTTATAGGAGAGGCAGAAAACATTCTCAAACCACCTTTCAACTTAATAGTGGAGAACGTCTCCGAACGTTCGGAGACGTTCTTCACTAACTTTCAACTCTCAACTCTCAACTCTCAAACTGTAACTCTCAACTCAATAGTGGAGAACGTCTCCGAACGTTCAGAACAATCGAATAACTCTTGCACATCGCAAATTGCACAATATAATTCAATTGATATTGCCTTTATAGATGCTGATAAAAGAAGATTATTGGAAGATTACGAATTAGTACTTCCACTGATGAGTAAGGGCGGAATCATCATTATCGACAACACACTGTGGGACGGACATATTGCCGATCCCGAATATTCACGCGATGCTCAAACACAAGGAATAAGAAATTTCAATGATTTTATTCTTTCCGACAATCGCATAGAACACATCCTCCTTCCCGTACGAGACGGTATAACCATTTGCAAGACTATTTAACTTCATTCACCAACATTCCGCAAGCGGCGGATATGTCTTGTCCACGCGAGCGGCGGATGGTAGCAACGATACCTTGCCCGTTAAGATAGTCAGAGAATGCCTGCATTCTCCGTTCGTCTGTCGCGGGGAAAGAGTCGTCTGCACCTTCGTGAAAACGAATAAGATTTACTCTGCACTGCGGTGCAAAAGGTCGGACTAATTTAACGAGTTCCTTAGCGTGCTGCACGCTATCATTAAGCCCGTTCCAAAGAATATACTCAAACGAGAGTCTGCGTTGATGGCGGAAATCGTATTTACTAACCATATCAAGAACATCTCGCATCGGTCTTAATTTTTCAGCAGGCATAATCTTAGCCCGCTCTTCTGAAATAGGGCTGTGCAAAGAGATAGCAAGATTACAATCACTCTCTTTCAAAAAGCGTTCGAGTCCTTCACCCGCCCCTACCGTTGACACTGTTATTCGCGTAGGCGACCAGCCCCAGCCGTACTCTGAAGTTATGATATTCAAGGCACGCAGAACGGCATCTATATTATCCATCGGCTCGCCCTCTCCCATCACTACAATGTTTGTGATTGGTGTCAGTGGCAAAGCCGCTTCTTTCTGCCCTGAACGTTCGGAGACGTTCTCCACTATAGGGCTCTGCCCGCACCTCGCAAAATAAAAAATTTGATTAAGAATATCAGCCGCAGACAGATGTCCCAAGAACCCGAGAGTGCCGGTCATACAAAAGCGGCACCCCATTCGGCACCCTGATTGCGTGGATATACATAGAGTTACGCGGTCATCTGTCGGGATATATACCGTTTCCGCATAACCCTTGCTCTCAGCCTCTGACTCTCTCCCCTCATCTATTGACTTTCTTCGTGTCTTTACCTCAAAGAGATACTTCCGTGTCCCGTCGATAGATACTCTTTCCGTTATCGGCAGAGTCCTGCCTATGATATATCGCTCCGATAGTTGTTTGCGCCCCGCAGCAGATATATTGGTCATTTCATCGAAGGTGCAAACTCTCTTGCGGTATAACCAATCAGCCAATTGCTTGCCCACAAATGGCTTTAATCCGCATGACGAAGCGACTTCCTTTAATTCTTCAACTGTTTTCCCGAGCAACACTTCCATTGCAGCATACTCTTCTTGAGTTTTTTCGGCTCTTCCCGTAGTCGTATCCTATCTGATGTTTTGGTCGGAGATAGAGGTGTGGTTCTGTATGGCTTTTATTGTCTCTCCGAATATGGCTTCAGTAGTGATAACCTTGGCTTTAGGCAGGCGACTTTCGTCAAACGGCAGAGAATCAGAGAACACAAGTTCTTCTAATTCGCTCTCCATAACCCGCTCGCAAGCGTTACCGGAGAGGATGCCGTGAGAGACGACAGCCCTTACCGTAGCTGCCCCCGCAGCCTTCATCACGCCTGCGGCCTTGCAGAGAGTACCGGCTGTATCTGCTATATCGTCAACAATAACTACATTCTTATCCGCTATATCACCCAACACGCGTATCTCGCTCACTTGATTGGCACGCAGTCGCTGCTTATAGCAAATAACGACGGGAACCTCCATCTTGAGTCTGCGACTCAACTTCTTGGCGAAAGCGGCAGCCCGCTTTGAGCCGCCTACATCAGGCGAGGCTATAACTAAATTTTCTAAGTGGAGTGACTGGATATAATCGGCGAAGATTGTTGAGCCGAACAAATGATCTACGGGAATATCAAAGAAGCCTTGTATCTGGTCGGCATGCAGGTCAAGAGTGATTACACGGTCTGCACCCGCAGTCTGCAACATATTAGTTATCAATTTTGCACCTATCGAGACACGAGGTTTGTCCTTCCTATCCTGCCTTGCCCATCCGAAATACGGAATAACGGCAATAACCTTGTACGCACTTGCTCTGCGGGCAGCATCAATCATCAGCAATAATTCAAACAAATTATCCGACGAGGGGCAAGTTGATTGAAATAGAAACACCGACTGTCCGCGTACGGAGTCTTCAAAATTAACGGAGAACTCCCCATCAGAGAAGTGCTCTACATTAACCTTACCTAAACTGACATTCAAGTAGTCACACACCCTGCGGGCGAGAGCTTCGCCCTTACTGCCCGCAAAAATCTTAAACGGATTAGCCTCTATAAGCATAGCAATAAAGAATTGTTTGGAATTTAGAGTTTAGAGATAAGAACTAAATACACTACAAAGGTACTGTTTTTCCGCCATACTCACAACACAAAACTGCATTATGCAAAAAAAAATACATCTAATGAAAATAAATAAAATAAATCTTGCATTTTTGAAAAAAAAACTATAATTTTGCATAATACACATTTAGGTGATAAACGAAATCACAAAACATCAAATATATGCAAACAAAATCCATTTTAACACTTTTTTCAGCGGCTGTTATGTCGTTAGTGTTGTTTACTTCAGCGGGCAATAAGCCTAAGCGTTTGTTTATGGTCGGTGACTCCACAATGGCAGACAAGACCGAATTAGACATCTCCCCTGAACGCGGTTGGGGACAGTTATTTCCCACATATCTCACGGAAGATATAATTGTGGAAAATCATGCAATGAACGGTCGCAGCACCAAATCATTCATCGATGAGCATCGTTGGGATAGCGTATTATCAAGGATATCACGCGGCGACATCGTTATTATTCAGTTTGGTCATAACGACCAAAAGATAACCGATCCGAATAGATATGCGTCTATTGAGGATTATGAGAACAACCTGATGCTGATGATAGAGCAGGCGAAGAAGAAAGGCGCGGACGTGATACTATGCACTCCTATCAGTCGCCGCGCTTTCAACAAGCAGACCGGCGAATTTATTCACAAACACGGTGGATATCCTGAGGCGGCAAAACGCGTTGCCCAACGAATGAAAGTACCAATGCTTGACCTTGAAGAAGCAACAGCACAGTGGCTCACGGAATTGGGCGATGAAGAGTCAAAACAATATTTCATGAATGTAGCACCGGGCGAGTGCCAAAAGTTCCCTGACGGCAAGATCGACAACACTCATCTTCGCGAAAACGGAGCACTAATTGTAGGCAAAATGGCAGCAGATATGATTGTTTCGCAAAAAATAAAATGCCTGCAAAAGAGCATTGTACTTGATGCAACAGAGCCTAAATATACCACATTCTGCCGTCCTAATATGCCAACCGACAGTAAGAAAACGGAAAGCGACCAAAAGGCAGACCTAAAATAATTTACAACGGACTAATGTACCGCTAATGCCCGGTACAAGGGGCATGGCGAAACAGATAGTAAGAAATAATGAAATGTATGAAAAAATGTTGTTTGCTAATCACTATAATATGCACTATATGCAGTAGTGTTGCAATAGCGCAGCATTACGAGAAAGTGGCGTTTGGCGACTTTGAACAATGGAAAGTGCGTAATATCAAAGAGTCGCGCATTATAGGCGGAAAGACGCGAGTTATTTATGCCATTGCACCAACAGATACGGTCCGGCAAAACGAAGCACTGACCTTTGCAAAGGGCAATCCTTGGAGTCAGAGCAACGCATACGCCAAAGTATCAGGAGTGGAGAAAGCAAGCGGTACCGTCCGCCCCGAATACCGCGACAAAGAGAACGGATATTGCTGCCGTATGGACTCTAAATTAGAGGAGCTGACAGCACTCGGCATAATAGATATGAAACTGCTTGTTGCCGGCAACATTTTTACTGGTCGTTCAATAGAGCCAATCAAAACGGCGAAAGACCCGTATCAAAATATGGATTACGGCGTACCTTTCACCAAACGACCCGCTGCATTAGTATTCGACTACAAGGCAACAATATCACCGGAAAACACTATCACTTTCGCTAAAGGAACCGGTAAGCCAAAGATGATAGAGGGTCACGATGAAGCACAAGTATTCTGCTTGCTGCAAAAGCGCTGGGAAGATAGTGAAGGAAATATTCACGCTCTGCGTGTCGGTACTGCCTTCGAGCGCATCAATAAAGACCAAAAGACATGGGTGAATAACCATCAGACTCCTATCCACTACGGCGACATCACTAAAAAATCTTTCTACAAAGACTACATGAAACTTGACAATGTTATGCGTGCTCGCAATTCCAAAGGTCAGATTGTTCCAATACAGGAAGAGGGCTGGGCTGCGGAAGGCACAACACCAACGCATATTATCATCAGTTTCGGTTCGGGCTGCTACGAGGCTTTCGTCGGGAGAGAAGGTAATACACTTTGGATTGATAATATCAAACTACTATACAACGATTGATGGCTGAGTGGTGGATAAACATAGGGACGATTAATCAGATCGCACTGATAGCAATATGCTCTCTCTTCCTATTTCAGATGTACCACTACATCCTTTATATGGGAGGAATAATAAGAAAGTTTGGTAAGACAGAGAGAGTAACAAGTACGAAAGATGCCGAAAAATTAACAACTACCACGAATGAAACGGAACTCACAAGAAGTGATGAAGAGAAAGAAAATCGCGGGGTAAGTGTAATAATATGCGCGAAGAACGAGTATTATAATCTCAAGGATTTTCTTCAGGTCGTTCTATCGCAAGACTACCCGCTTTTCGAGGTCATAGTGGTTAATGACGGCAGCGAGGACGATACGCAAACGCTATTGGAGCAATACCGCAACCTCTACCCCACCCTGCATCTCACCTTCGTACCGCAACATTCGATGGTGCACTCAACAAAGAAGTTAGGGCTCACTCTTGCAGTCAAAGCCGCTCAATATGAATACCTACTTCTGACCGATGCTGACTGCGTACCCGACTCGAATCAATGGATCAGGCAGATGATGCGCGGGTTTGATAAACCTGAAATAGAAGTGGTACTCGGGTATGGGGGATATTTCCGCAAACCGACATTGCTCAACCGATTTATTCAATACGAAACACTCACGACAGCCATGCTGTATCTCGGAATGGCAATATGCGGACATCCGTATATGGGCGTAGGCAGAAATCTCGCATATAAGAAAAGCACCTTCTTCTCGTCCGGCGGATTCTCGAATATGTTGCAAGAGAAAGCAGGAGATGACGACCTCTTTATCAATAAGGTGGCGACAAGAAAAAACACAGCAGTAGTTGTTGGCAAACAGAGTACGACATGGTCAGTGCCTAAAGAAAGATTCAAAGATTGGCGCACACAGAAATATCGGCATCTATCCGTTGCGCACGCCTATCGTTTTAGCACCAAACTACGACTCACCTTTGAACCTCTGACAAGAGCTTTGTGGTATATCGCAGTTATACTTATCTCTATATATGCTCTTAAAGGAGTGTTATTGCCAATTATCGGTTGGCTGACGCTGGGACTATTTGCGGGAAGACTATTGACGCAGATTATTATTATCGATGCAACCGCATATAAACTAAGGTCAAATATGTTCGGCCTGTCAGTAATATTCTTCGACATATACTTTCCTCTTATGCAACTTTCTCTGCTCCTCAAACACTCTTTGAAGAAAGAGAAAGAGTTCAAATGGAATTAAAACTTAAAAATTAAAATTAAAAATTATGGAACAGACACAACAAATGAATGTAAACATAGCACCTGAGGTAGCTTCAGGTAAGTACTCTAATCTTGCTATCATAGGACACTCTGCCACAGAGTTTGTGCTGGATTTTGCAGCCCTACTCCCCGGTGCCAAAGGCGCACAGGTTCAAAGCAGAGTTATTCTTGCACCTGAACACGCAAAGCGACTTCTCGCTGCACTGCAAGATAATATTCAGAAGTATGAGCAGCAGTTCGGCACTATCCAACTCAATAACGCTTCTCAGAAAAACGCCATACCATTGGCTTTCGGTGGCGAGGCGTAACCTGATTGCGCATTAATGCGCGATGTGTCTTAAAACCAATCCCTTATAACTTGTAACTAATAAACTATGAGAACATTTCCCGCATCACAACTGATTATTAATGAAGACGGCTCAGCCTTTCATCTTCATATTCGTCCGGAACACCTTGCGGATAAGATTATACTGGTCGGTGACCAAGACCGCGTGAATATGGTTGCTTCTTATTTTGATGGAGGCAGCATAGAGTGCGATATTCAGAGTCGCGAGTTCCATACTATTACCGGCAAATATAACGGCAAACGCATTTCTTGCATCAGCACAGGTATAGGTACAGATAATATTGACATCGTTCTAAACGAGTTAGACGCTCTTGCCAATATTGACTTTACAACCCGTACGGAGAAAGCGCAGAAAAAGACCTTGGAAATAGTGAGGATAGGCACTTGCGGTGCTATGCAGGACGATATTCAAATCGGCTCATTCCTTGTCAGCGAAAAGTCAATAGGCTTTGACGGTGTTCTTGCATTTTACGAGGGCAGGGACAATATAGCAGAAATAGGGTTTGAGCAAGCCTTAGTCGAGTTTATTCATTATCCGAAGAAAGCTGCCGTTCCGTATGTCGTTCCGGCAGATAAAGAATTAGTTAACCGCATAGCACAAGACGATATGCTGCGAGGTTGCACTATCGCCGCCAATGGTTTCTACGGACCGCAAGGGCGCGTCTTACGATGCAATATAGCAGTTCCTGATATCAACGAACGCATTAGTGCTTTCAGATACCAAGGTCAGCGAATAACCAATTACGAGATGGAGGGGTCTGCCATCGCCGCACTCTCTCTATTGATGGGACACAAAGCAATGACAGTATGCTGTGTCATAGCGCAGAGAAAAGCAGAGGCGGCAAACACCGACTACAAACCATGCATCAAACAACTGGTACAGACCGTTTTGGAAAGGCTCTAAGTCAAAACTCAGTAATGACGGGCATAGAACATCTTTTCGCTGCCGGACAATTTCACGGTTGAACGTTCTCAGACGTTCTCCACTATCGAGCAATACCCTACCGCTATCGATGTCAGATAGAATTAGGAACGATGTTTAGAAAGGAATTGCTATATTATTTTACGACACCTGTGGCATATATCGTCATCGGGTTGTATTTACTGATAATATTCCTCTTTCTTTGGGTTATCCCCGGCGAATGGAATATCATAGACAGCGGTTATTCTCAGGTTGACGGGTTATTCCGTTTGAGTCCATGGCTTTTTCTATTTATGTGTCCGGCACTAACTATGCGCTTGTTCTCGGAGGAGCGGCAAAACGGCACTTGGGATTTGTTACGAACAAAACCAATCTCCCTACACCGCATTGTCATCGCCAAATTTATGGCGGCATGGGTATTGGTCGTGATTAGCATTAGTGCCTGCCTTATTCACTATATGGCCGTATATTTTATTGCCGAACCGGTGGGCAATATCGATTCTGCGGCATTCTTTGCCGCTTTCTTCGGACTGATGCTTATCTCGCTTTCTTTTATTGCTATCGGCACTTTTGCTTCATCTTTCTCCACCAACCAAATCGTCTGTTTCATATTATCAGTCATTGCCTGCGCTTTCTTCTACTATGGGTTTGACCTTCTGGCGTCACTTTTCCACGACAGCGCTACCGTTACCTTTATTGAACATATAGGCGGATATCAACATTTCCTCTCTATATCGAGAGGCGTAATAGAGATTAAAGATCTTGCCTATTTTCTCATAGTAGCGGTATTTTTCCTGTCCTCTACAATATATAAACTCAAATGACCCGCATCGGTCTCATATCAGACACTCACGGACTACTTGACCAACGCGTTCTTGAGCATTTCAGCGATGTTGACGAAATATGGCATTGCGGCGATATAGGTAGCACAGAGGTTCTTGAGTTACTAAAGCGACATAAACCTATTCGCGCTGTATATGGAAATATAGATGCGGGGGATTTGAGATATATGTTGCGTGAGGTTGAGCGCTTTCGCTGCGAGGATGTAGATGTCGTCCTGACACATATCGGCTATGTTCACGGTTTTCTCGCGCCTAATATTCGCGCACTTTTAAATAGAGAACCCGCTAACTTATTTTGCTGCGGACATACACATATATTAAAGGTGCATTTCGACAAAGCCCACAACATGCTCTGCCTTAACCCGGGTGCAGCGGGTAAATACGGAATACAAACAACGCAGACCCTGATGCGATTCTGCATCGACGGGAAACAGATAAAAGACCTTGAGATTATCGAACTGCAAAGATTGTAATTGCGCGCTGATGCGCGATGCATAGATAGGTGAAGCCCGAATACGCTATTTCAACAAATGAGAAACATCCTGCTTGTTATATTATCACTGCTAATCGTTATCGGTTCGATGTTTTACACCAACCGCCTTGCCAAGTCGCTTGCCATTGAAGAGCAGCACAAGGTAGAGATATGGGCTGAGGCTACACGGCAATTTATCCTCGCCAAACCCGGCGATAATATTGACTTCATTTCAACTATCATTGAAGGTAACACCACTATTCCCGTCTATATGACTGATGCAGAGGGGAATTATATGCTATGTCGTAATGTCAGACTGCCAAAATCGCTGCAACGAAAAGCAGAAATAAACGGCAATGATTCTGCCGTAATTGCATATTACCAAAAGCATATAGATAAACTAAAAGTAACATGCGTGCCTATTGAGGTTAATCTGACTACCAAACAAGCGACCGCAGATGCAGACTCAAATTCATATTTCGAACAGCTTGGGAAACAATATATCTACTACGATGAATCTCAGATGCTTCAGTCATTGCACTTGCTACCATATCTGCAACTCCTTCTCATAACCGCTTTCATCATCATCGCCCTCATATCTATCTACTCTACACACAAGGCAGAAGAGAATATTGTGTGGGTCGGATTATGCAAAGAAACGGCGCACCAATTAGGGACTCCGATATCTTCGCTCAATGCGTGGAACGAGATTTTGAGAGAGAGATACCCAAATGAACCGGCACTCAGCGAGATAGAAAACGATATAGCACGGCTTAATATAATAACTGATCGCTTTTCTAAAATCGGGTCAAAACCAACACTCACCCACACTCTTATTATGCCGCTGCTAAGGCAGACTGCCGATTATATGCAGCACCGCATTACAGGGCGAATAACGATCAATGTATCTTGCACCACAAACGAAGATTGCAGTGCTGACCTCAACGCAGGTCTTTTCACTTGGGTAATAGAAAACCTTATTCGCAATAGCGTTGATGCCATAAGCAAAAGCGGCACAATTAATATCATCGTAAGCGAGATAAGCAGATTAAGACCAAGAGGTAAGGAAACTTGGCTCGTTATTGATACTATAGACACAGGCAAGGGCATTGAACGACGCAAACAACGCAATGTCTTCAAACCCGGATATACGACCAAACAACGGGGATGGGGATTAGGGCTATCGCTCGCCAAACGTATCATCAACGATTACCACCACGGCTCTATTTCGCTCTACAACTCCGAACTCGGAAAAGGCACAACTTTCCGCATCCTTCTGAGGAAAAACAAATAATATGTTATAAAACATAATTACAACCTTTCAACATAAAAATATGTTTTACAACATATAACTTAATGAGTTTTTATGCAAAATGTGTTGTAAAACATAAAAACACCTATTGCAAACAAATTAAAATTATTGTACTTTTGCATCGTAATCAAAAGCATTACTTTTATCACAATCTTTTTTGTACCTTAAAAACAGACTAATACCTTAAGATTTGCGGGCGCTGTGAAGCGTCCGCATTCAGTTTGTATAGTTGGCGCAGCAATTAAATTGTCGCAAAATGAACGGAGATGTTGCTCAGTTCGATGAAAAGCAGTAATTTTGTATATAAATAAAGAACGAAGGTCGCATTGCTAAAAGAACAAAGAATATGCAATATACAGAGGTTATATTTCAAGAATGTGCCGAGGGCGATTGGCGGTGGGAGATGCTTATGCAGCAGTTGGCAGATATTGGTTTCGATATGTTCGACGGACAAAAGGCATATATTCAAACCCGCCTGTATGACAAAGACGCACTCTACTCTCTCGCCAAACAAACAGGATTGACTATATTAAATGTTAACCAATGCGATGACACGAATTGGAATAGCGAGTGGGAAGGTAATCGCAATATTATTAAATTACCTTATAATATAGAGATACAACCTGATGGTGCATTCGGGAGCGGAAGTCATATCACCACATCATTAATGCTTTTAGCCATCGATGCCGAAGGCGACAAACTCGCAGGGAGTAAAGTGTTAGACATGGGCAGCGGCACCGGCGTTCTATCCATTATGGCAGCAAAGAAAGGTGCTGCACATATTACTGCAATAGATATCGACACTGCTGCAGTGGAAAGCACAAAGCGAAACGCAGAACGCAATAATATCCCCCAAGGATTGATCAATGCACTACTCGGAGATAAAATTCCTGAAGAGATGTTCGACTATATTTTTGCTAATATTCATAGGAATGTCCTAATCTCGATGATGCCTGTGTTTAAGCAACATCTCAACCCGCAAGGACGATTGCTCATTAGCGGATTCTTCAAACAAGATATACCATCTTTGACGCAATCCGCCCGACAAAACGGATTGACATTATATTCACAAGACTCTAACAATCTAAAAGATAATCTTCCTATTGAACAAAATCAAGACTATTCCGAGGAATGGAGTATGCTTGCCTTTCAAAACACCGCCTTATGAGTTCTAACACAATATGCGCCATATCAACAGCCCCCGGCATAGGAGCGATAGCCGTTATTCGCATTAGCGGAGATGAAGCAATCAGTATTACTGACAAGTTATTTCGCGGCAAGAAAAGTCTATCTTCCGCAAAAACAGCCACTTGCCACTATGGGGAGATAGTTGACGAGGGCACTGTACTTGACGAGGTACTTTGCACCATCTTCCGCGCCCCTCACTCTTTCACGGGTGAAGATACGGTAGAGATTTCGTGCCACGGCAGTCAGCAGATACAACAGTCAATTCTTATCGCGCTTATGCGCTATGGTGCCCAAAGTGCAGCACCCGGAGAATTTACTAAACGGGCATTTCTTAACGGGAAACTCGATTTGAGTCAGGCAGAAGCAGTGGCAGACCTTATTGCTGCCGACTCCGCAGCACAACAAAGATTAGCAATATCTCATCTCAAAGGCGGCATCTCAGAACAAATTCAGCATTTACGCAATAAATTAGTCCAATTCACCTCACTCATTGAATTAGAATTGGACTTTGCCGACCACGAAGACCTCACTTTTGCCGACCGCAGCGAGGTCAAAACACTTGCTATTGAAATTGAAAATACAATACAAAAACTTCTCGACAGTTTTAGTTTGGGCAACGCACTGAAAAATGGCATTTCAGTTGCCATCATCGGTCCCGTCAATGCAGGCAAATCAACATTATTGAACGCTCTCGCAGGTGAAGAAAAGGCTATTGTAAGTACAATTCCGGGTACGACAAGAGATACTATTGAAGACAATATTATTATTCACGGCGTACATTTCCGTTTTATAGACACGGCTGGTCTGCGCAGCACCAACGACGAGATTGAAAATATAGGCATCCAACGGGCACTTTCCTCTGCACTCACGGCAGAATTAGTTATCTTCTTGCAGGATATAACTCAAGAAGAAGCAGAGATGCCGCCGCTACCGCAGACAAAGAAAGTGCTGAAAGTGTATAACAAAGCAGACCTCCCGCACTCATATCGCGAAGGACTGTGTGTGTCAGCGCAGAATGACGATTTAGATGCTCTGAAAGAAGCCATCTACACCACAGCAGGCATTAACGAAAACATCAATGACGGAACGATAATAACGAACGCCAGACACTATGATGCTCTGCTGCGCGCACTTCACGCAATACAGAAAGTTCAAGAGGGGTTAGATAACAAATTATCCGGCGAACTGCTAACGATGGATTTGCACGACTGCCTCAATGCACTCGGCGAGATAACAGGAGAAATAACAAACAACGAAATCCTGCAAACCATTTTTGCCAAATTTTGTATCGGAAAGTAAGGCGGCAATTTGGAAAGTAAGGTGAGATGTAAACAAGGTATAATAAAAGTCAAATAACACGCTTATTTAGCAATAATTAAGAAAAACATAGAAAATACTCATATTTGACTTAATTTATTTGTGAGTTTACTATATTTGTTGTAATTTTGTGACTTGAAATTTCATCAGTAACAAAATTACAACAAATTTTTATGGGAGTATGAGTATGGAAAAAGACCCTATCAAGTTGCGCAAAAGACCGAACGCAACAGGCACGGTGTCGCTATATCTCGACATCTACATTGACGGCAAGCGTACATACGAATGGCTCAAACTGTATCTTGTACCTGAAAAGACCCGAAAGGACAAGGAAAAGAACATCGAGACTATGCGCCTTGCAGAGGCGATAAGAGCCAAGCGAATTGTGGAGTTGAAAAATGGCAAGTTCGGCTTCGAGCAAGAATTCGCCACCAAAACACGCTTCTTCGATTACTATCGCAGTATGTGTCAAAAACGGCTCGGAGATGAGAGCAGAGGGAATTGGGGAAATTGGTGGTCGTGCTTACATCATCTGAAGAAATACGAACCTCGTGAGGACATAACCTTTGCAGAAATAACACCCGAATGGGTGCAGGGCTTCAAAGATTATTTGGAGGACGACGCTATTGCTTGGCAACACGATGAGCGTACAAGGCTGAAAGAAAAACAACTGTCTCGAAATAGCAAAGTGAGTTATTTCAATAAACTACGAGCGTGTATCAATCAAGCATTTGAGGAACGTATCATTCCGACTAATCCGCTTCGAGGTATAGAGGGCTTCAAGGCTGTTGAGGGGACAAGAATGTATCTAACTATAGACGAGGTGAAGAAACTTGCCGAAACAGACTGCGACTACCCGAAAATAAAGAAAGCATTTCTGTTCTCTTGTCTTACAGGCTTACGCAGGAGCGACATTCTGAAACTCACTTGGGGAGACGTGTATCAACAAGGTGATTATACACGTATCATCTTCACGCAAAAGAAAACAGGCGGCTTGGAATATCTTGATATTTCTCAACAAGCAGCCGAACTAATGGGGGAGCGAGGAGACCCCAAAAACCATATATTTACAGATATTCATTCTCCAAGTTGTACTAATAACGCAATCAAGGTATGGTGCGCTCGTGCAGGAATAAACAAGGACATAACATTCCATTGCGGTCGGCATACATTTGCTACAATGATGTTAGACTTGGGGACTGACATATACACGACATCAAAGTTGCTTGGGCATAAGAATATCGGTACTACGCAGATTTATGCCAAGGTACTTGATAAAAATAAACAAGCAGCCATTGCTCGCATTCCGAACATATTCCCCACTACGGACGATAAGCAAGGCGAATAACAGAGCCAATATAAAAAGCAGCCAAGTACTAATCCCTTGACTGCTTTTTTCTTTTTTGGTAGAATTCCCCTTCTCCTGTGAGCAACCATTGAGGAGATACGCCATAATACACGACGAGATAGTTAAGCCACGCCGGTTGGAATATATCGCGTGAGTGGTCTTTTTCAAGGGTGATGAGGTTCCAACGATTGATATTAAATCGTTCGGTAAAGGTTTTCTTTCCACCTATGACACCATCTTCTTTTAGGCGTTGTAACGCTTCAAAGAATCTTGATACTATTTGCTGACTATCGGGGGTATTCATTGCGCTTATATAAAGACATTTTATAAAACTAAATCTTTTGCGGTTTGTGGGGTTTTGACTTTGCAAGACAAGCAAATTACCAAATACCTATTTACAAACCCACATTTCCAAAATTTCAACAAAATAACTATTTATGTTTCTATTCCCTTATTTTGTGAGCAAAAACCCTACCTTTGTTCGTAATACTCCAAATACCGTTGCGCCTATTTAATAGACCGTTTGCTATCAAAACATCGGAATACTTAAACAAATATGCTTCCCACCGAGGTGTTGGTAGTAATTCACTTTCCCACTCATCAAAATCAAGATTGCCAGCAAGCCTTTCTTTAAGACTGCCGGAAGACATATCTCCATATTCATTCAGTAGGAGTAATGTAGCACGATTTATTCTCTCCACGAGTAAGTTGTGCCGTTTAATCTCTATTGTGTTCGGAGTATTCATCGTCTTTCAATGAGTGTTATTAGGCGATCTATTTGCTCATCGCGTTTTTGGTAGAACGCCAACATCTGTGACATTGTTTCCAACTGTCGGCTCATTTGTTCTTGCTGTCGAAGAACTACTTTTATTAGCTCATCAATGTTGGTATTTGCCTTTTCGTGTGTCGGTTCGTTAATAGTACCTTTGTTTAGTAATTGCTGAATAGCCTTTACCAAGACCGAGGTTTTGTCTGTTACTTTATCAGCAGCCTCCCAATTCTGTATGGTTCTAACCGTTACACCAAATACTTTCGCAAAGCCATCTTGAGAATAGCCTAATTCTTCACGAATAGACCTTAATTCCTGTCCTGTCATATATTCTTACTATTTATAAGGAGTAAAGCGTTAAGACGCTAACTCTTCTTTTATTATCTTGTAAAACCATGTCAAGCCGTAATGCTAAATCATCAAGGTTCGTAGGCATATATAGTTTCATTTCTGCTGATTTTCAAGTATTCCTAATAGTCTATCAATTTGCTCTTGTGCTTTCGAAACAAGTTTACGCTGCTCGGCTATTTCATCAAGAGCCTTACTTAAATTAGCCGATGTATCTACTTGATTATCGTTACCGACTATTTGCGTATTGTTCTTACCACCTATCTGCAAACCGCTACCCTTTTCAAGAAAAATCTCTCCCTCACCTGTTTCGAGATAAGTGGGGTTAACATCAAACTCTCTTTGAAACTTGGCAATAAATTGTCTTGATAGAGGACTTTTACCATTTATTAAATCCGACAAATAAGATAAGTTACAATCTAACCTGTCACAAATCTGCTTTTGCGTATCAATGCCATAACGCAACTTGATAGCACCTATAGCATTCTTCAAGGGTATGTTCTTCTCCATAACTGTATAATTTCATTTGTTATTATCGCAAGTAAATTTGGTAAAATTTCGGTATTCCGAAAAATTTTTCATTTTTTTTCAAGAAAAATTTGGTATTCCAAAATTTTTTCGTAATTTTGCAGCGAAATTAATTCAAATCGGCTACAAAGGTACGAAAAACTTTTGAAAAAACAAAAGAAAAACAAAAAAAATTACAAAATTTTCAACGAAATAAATAACGAAATGTATGCAGACATTACAATTAACCCAAGATGAAATAAGGCTAATACAGGTAATTAGTTCAAGAATCTTACGACATAGCGAGGAGTACGAGTTAGGCAAATATGCAACAACAGGAGACCTGCTAATATCCTATGCCGAAGAAGATAGACATATACTATTTCGGCTCTCACAAATAGGAGAGTAGTACGAATATATTACACGAAATAATATCACATAACACGAAATAAACAATATGACATATCATAATTAACAAATATCTATATGGAAACAGTATTTAAAACACAGCGGCAGATAGACCGCGAAGCGCAAGACAAGGCAATCTACATTGAATACAACCAAATGATTGCCACACCCGGAAGAAGCAAGATTGAAGTAAAACGCTTTCTTGCACATAAGTATAACTTCTATTCTATATCAGCCATCTATGATGCTATAAAGAGAGAAGAAAAACGCCTTAATACAAAGCGGTTATGAAATGGTCTATCAAGCTTAAACAGGTCGGGCAATGGTCGCTTCTGACCCTGCTTACTACTTGGGGAATGTTTGCATTCCTTTTCCTCGCAGGAGAGGACAATCCTGATATGCCGATGGCGTTGTCGCTAT
>CAKZZM010000141.1 GCA_937885465.1 uncultured Bacteroidales bacterium | reverse complement strand
AATACTAATTTTTGAAATGTGCAAATTTTTTGATAACTTTTTTATAGAAAATTTTTAACTTTATTCATAAAATGCTATAAATGAGTTATGTACAAACAAGAAAAAATTTCAAAAAAAAAGAAAGAGAGCGCATCCCTGCGACCTCTTTCTTGGTAACATATATATTAACAACAACTAAATCGGCGTTCCATTTCGCCAATCCTTTTATTTTTCTTTCGGGTGGTTGTCAAGGCTGATAGCAAAGATATGATGACCTCTGTACGTCTTTATGCCGAGAATAGGCAAGGTGACGGTTGCTCCGCTACAATGAAACACAATATGCGTGTACCCTTTGAATTTAGGTTCTACTCTGCCATTGATGATATCCGAGCGATATTGTTCAATATCGCTATTAGTGGGTATCTCCACAAGTTTTTTAACCCAGTATGGCGACATATCGCGATACTCTACATTCTTTGTTCCTGCCTGTATAAGGTCAAGGTATTCACGCTTTATGGCACAATGTAAGGCTTTCATGCTATCTCTTCACTTTCAGATGTTGATTCACTTTCAGAAACGGACTCTTCTGTTTCCTGTTGTTTTTCCGTTTTGGCTTCTTCGCCCGCCAATGTCTGCTCAATCTCTTGCATACGTATGCGGTCAATCTCCTCTTCGGGTGCTTTGGCGAGCGCAAGCAGTCCGACAGCAGTCTCCAACGAGAGCAGACCGCTCTTATAGAGGTTAGCAATAGCAGACCAGTTGGCTTGCTCATCATCAGAGAACGGTTCACCAAACTTAAAGCCTATCTTCAACTCCGAGAGTTTGGTAGCCATAGTCGGGTTGGTGAACTTAAGCACCTCTATTATCACGTTTTTTTCACGGTCAATCAACTCCTCGTAAATCTCAATGTTACGCGCACGCTTGATATAACCGAGTATCATGGCATTGCGTATCGCTTTGCCTGTAAGCGTACCAAAGCCTTTCATCTTCTCGATTGAGAAATCGGGAGTGAACGTGTCGAAAAGGATACTTTCATTGAGGTCATCTTTTTCCGCTTTGCGTAACTCACTTGCCTGCGGCGGGTTGAGGTATTCAAGGCGTGATTTATCACCGGTCAGCCTTACGAGTTTACCACGTGTTTCAGGGGAGTAAATGCTTTTGATTGCATCTGCTGTTCCCATAAGAACGGGGTCGGCAAAATAGTTGTTATTGTCGCCTATCTTGCTGTCAAGTTCCTCTTCACGCGCCATACGTACCTCCGCACCGTCCCATGCTTTCTGCTGTTTGTAGTAGATGACATTTATTTTACCTGTCGGGTTCGGGTATTGAATGACCTCCCAACCGACTGCTCGCTTCTCGCACTCGTAGATGATACTTTCCGTCTGAACTTCCCAACATTGTACAATACGCTTTTGCGCGTTTTTACGTTTGTAGCCGTATGCAAAAGCGAGCATATTGCCGTATTGGTCAAACAGAGGGCGCAACATATAACCTGTAGAGCGAGAGAGGACAACAACCTGCCATTGGGCATTGTCGTTAGCGTCCCGATACAAACGGTATAGTTTGGCGCACTCGGTTTCGCTTCCTGCTATACGTTTTGTCCTGCGCATATTGGAGTTGAAACGGCTTTCGTCAATAAAGTCGGTGAAAAGTTTGAAAGCCTCGTCATCACCCTCTTTCTTTTCCCATTTGATAGGCGCACCGAGGAGAAAAAACAACTCTACCTCATTGATATATCTCTGACGTGCGCGTGGATGTTTGCAAGTTATATATGGCGACCTACCGCTTGGGTATTTGTTAGGTGTCTTCATTACCTTGTGCAGTTGCGGGTTGTACTCCGACAGTGCATTATCAACATCGGCGGTATTATCTTCGCACATGCCGATTGCACGGTGAACATCTTTATCGTTCATCAACTGGTAAAAATCACGCTCTATGCCGATGGCATTGAGTGTAACATTGCGGAAGAAAGTCGCGATGTTGTTTACATAGGTTGAATTTGCATTTATTATTGCCATATTGTTGTATATTAAAATACTACCAAATCCCCTTTAACCTGCCCGCCAAGCGGAGGTAATACGTTCCCGAAGATACACCCTGTCACATAGTACCGTGCAGCATCGAGTAGGTGGTCATTCTCCTTTACTGGTTGGTTGATATAATTGCCATTGCGGTCTTTGTCCCATACATAGTTGCGGAGTTCGTATTGAAGATTATATGACCGTTTTGTAACGTATATATGGTCAAAGTCCTTTACTTTTTCTATTCCTGCTACTACTGTCAGTGCCGACTTATCAATAGGATATACCATTAGTCCGTCATTTGCTATTTCTCGTATCAGCACGTCCGCAGCACTGTCTGCATATACTGTCAATCCCCTGTTTGATAACTTCTCTCTCAACGGAGTGAGGTTAAGACCGACCTCGTAGAACTGCTCATCAAGATATAAATCGTTATTCATCACGCCACATTTGACACATGCTGTCGGAGCGGTAGAATAACCAAAATCCAAACCCAAAGCAACCTCACGACATTGAGCAGGAAACTCATCGACAATACTCCAATTCTTATATATCGCCCCCTCTTTCACATCATCCCAACGCCCCATGAAAACATGGGCATATTTCTTCGGGTCTTTCTCTTTAATAGTCCGTGCCTCATTGAGGAATTGTTCGCTCAAGTTCTCTATATTATCAAGATAGGTGGTGTGTATATGCAACACATTCGGGTGCGTACTTATCTGTACGGGAACACCGTCAAACATAACCTCCTTAAAAGTCTTTTCTATATACTTGCGGTATATGAAATGGTTATTGTCAGTCGGGTTCATTATGATGATTACACGGTTTTGTATTCCTTTCTGACGAATAGAAAACATTATCGTGTCATACTCTTGCTCGCTCGTCCATTCCTCTGCTTCGTCACAAACAAATGTTGTCAGTCCGTGTATAGACTTCAGTTTGGCGGTCTGATTGCCACTGCTTGTCTTAATACCACGGAACATTATTCTTGCACCTGTCATTCTGTTTATCACATCTTGCTTTGTGGCGTGAAAAAACTTGGTTGTACCGTCTATCTCCACTTTCTCCATAAACTCCGGGATTACCGAAATAGCAGCGGAAGTCATAGTATAACGCGCATACAAGATGTTATGTACTATCTTCTGTACCTCACCCGAATCATCTATTATTTTATTCAGTTCAAAGGTCAGTCTTTCAATGAAAGAAGATGTGGCAAAGGACTTCCCGGAGCCGCGACCTCCTGTAATCAGAATGACAAACTTTTCCTTGTCAGTGTAGAGAGGGTGATATATGGGGTGGTTTATTATCATTTATAATGCCCAAAAATATACTATTCTTAAGATTGACGCGGAGAATGGCTCAAAAATTCCCGCGAAAACACTTTTCAAAGTTGTCATTTCTTAAGATTTACTCATTTTTCCTGCTTACCTCTTGTTCTATCCATTTCGCCACATCTATACCGCTCTCTATCTCTTGTGGAATATCACTTGCTTCTTCGTCAGAATCCCCAATCCCCAATCCCC
Organism: uncultured Bacteroidales bacterium; assembly: GCA_937885465.1. Classification (GTDB taxonomy): domain Bacteria; phylum Bacteroidota; class Bacteroidia; order Bacteroidales; family Paludibacteraceae; genus Colicola. The sequence continues at coordinate 27 of CAKZZM010000141.1, read as the reverse complement.
AATCCCCAATCCCCAATCCCCAATCCC
>CAKZZM010000140.1 GCA_937885465.1 uncultured Bacteroidales bacterium | reverse complement strand
ACACCTATCTACGCAAGTATGTGCAGGTGGGGACTGTTCGGAGAGTATCAGCAAGACAAAGTATGGGAATAATAAAACTCAATATATCAACAAATTAAAACAATTATCGTATGAAAACAGAAAAGGTAAAACTTTCCCAAGTGAGAGTAAACAGCAACAATCCGCGCACTATTCGAGAGCAGAAACTTAACTTGTTAGTGGAGCGATTGCTTGTGTTCCCGAAGATGATTTCTATCCGTCCTGTGGTCGTGGACGCAAAAATGGTAGTGCTTGGCGGTAATATGCGCGTGACGGCTCTGAACCGTATAGCAGGTATGACTTTCGAGCAAGTCGCTGCCATCATAGGCAAGACAAAGAACTACCAACGCTTGACAAAGGGAGAGCAAGAACAACTGCTCGCGGCTTGGCAGGAATGGCTCGACAAGCCTACTGTCGAAATTGTCAAGGCTTCCGAATTGTCGGAAGCAGAAAAGAAAGAGTTTGTCATCGCAGACAATGCTTCCTTTGGCGAATGGGACTACGACAAACTCGCTAACGAGTGGGACGCAACAGACCTTGTTTCTTGGGGCGTGGACGTTTGGCAACCCGAACCGCCTATCAAAAGCGCAGCAGGAGCAGGCGACCCGAATACGCTTGCCCAGCACGAGAGCGAGGAAACTCCGTCATTTGACGGAACGAACCTGCCACCCGAATTACAAGGGCAGGACATCAACCCTGCCGACCTACCGAAGATTGAGGGCAGCAATGAGGTTGCTATGGAGCGTATCATCATCGTGTACCCGAAAGACCGTACAGCAGAGATAGCGCAATTGGTAGGCTTGGAGAGTATAGCCAAGGTCGTGTATAACATAGACGAACTTATTCCCTCTGCACAATGACCTATAAGGAATACATAGCATACCACAAACAGGGAGATGCCGGTGTAGAGGAGCGTATGATTGCTTCTCTATGTCGCGAACTTGCTCTTAACGAATGGGACGCATTTCGGCTCATCTATTTCTACTCTATGACCTACCACATACCAAGTGCGCTCGCTATGCTTTTAGAGGGAGAAAGAAACATCAAACGGTTGGTATTTCGTACAGACCGCCGGTATGTGCGCTGTAATGGTGCTTTTCCGCGACTACTTGCCGAACTCACGGCTGACAAGGCTGCAAGATTGCAAGATTGTAGGAGTACCACGGAAGCGTACGCAGAGGTACGGAGTTGGTTCTTCTTTGGCAGATACGCAGCCTACTTGTTTTTGGAAGTCTATTACAATGTCTTCAACCCTCAATGGGTGGATGACCTTATGCCCGATTGGGAAGCAGACGAAAACTATACGAAAGGCGCAATTTCCGTGATTAAGAGCAACGAAAAGAGCGAACTTGATAAATTCCTCAATAAGGCACGCAAAGATACGAGAGACAATGTTTTTGCAATTGAGACGAGTCTGTGTGCCGTTGAGAAATTCCGTAAGGGGACACGGTGGAACGGTTACTACACCGAGCGAATGTTGCAAGAAGCAAGCGAAAGTAAAAAATATGGAGCATTGATATACCAATTAGCACGATGAAAACTTGCGTGTTCATAACAGGAACGAACGCAGTAGGAAAATCTGCCCTTGCTTGGGCTATCATAGACCGTTTCGGTGGCGTTGATAGAATCACCAATGATGTAACCTACTGTGTCAAGGGCAACATTGCTTTTGCAGGGAAATACGGAATAACTCGTTTCGGCGGCGTTGATAGAATCACCAATGACAAGGGCAGTTCTTGTACATCGCGCCTTGCGGAAGTTGTGGAAGAGGGGTTGCGCTATGCCGACACTGTTATCTGTGAGGGGTCATTTATGAATACTTTTGGACTGAATTTGACCAATGCAATGTTCAAGGCTCAACGCCACCTCATCGTCAATCTATGGGCGGAACCAAGTGTTTTGTATCAACGCTGCACAGGGAGAAGCAATGGCAAGTACGGCAAGAAGAATACTCGCTTCGACCTTGTGTTTAACAAACAGCGACAAGCAATGATTGCTGCTCGCAAGTGGCAGTCGATAGGAGTAAAGGTGCTGCAACTAAATACGGCTGAAATCACAGTTGATGAAGAAGTGGAACTTGTACTCAATACCTTGAATGAACTATGTGGCAAGCCTACAATGATAAAATAGCAAGGGACATCTGCTACAATTGCGGAAGCGAGGTCAGCAAGCGGTCGTACAACTATTTCCGTACGGCTCTACATTATAATGCCGATAAGGTACAAGCGGAGATATACGAGGACAAGGCTCTCTATTTCGCCACTCTTGGGAAGCAACACGTCAGGCTCATCGAGATAGCAGTACGCAAGGAGTACCAAGGGACAGGAATTGGCAAATCGGTGCTTTTTCGCCTGCTCTCGCAAATGAAAATTCGCGGCTTGTATAAACTTACCTTTCGCACTCCAATCGTTGAGCGAGCGCAAAATTTTTGGCTTCATATTGGTGCAAGAATAGTTGATGTCAAGGGCGATGACTACGAAATGGAATTAACAATCAAATAGCAAAACAAAAGCAACTATGGCTTATTATCAATCACCACGATGGTCGGCAGAGATAGCGGACTGCTCTATGCCGATGACCTTTGATACGTACAGCAACTGCTCTTTCGGGTGTATGTACTGCTTCTCGCAGTATCAGCGAGGTATAGGTGGTGCAAAGGAACACTACCTCGCAAAAGAGGTCAATCCTGTTAATGTGGAACGTATCAAGAAAATGTTCACTGACCCTGACAAATACGCAGGGCAGTTCGCTACCTATATCAAGCAACGCCGTGTAATGCAATGGGGCGGTCTGTCTGACCAATTCGACGGCTTCGAACGCAGGTATGGAAAGACGCTTGAATTACTCCGTTTCTTCAAGGAGATTAACTATCCGCTCTGCTTTTCCACAAAAGCCACGTGGTTCACGCAAGACGAACGGTATATGGAACTTATCAGAGGACAGAAGAATTGGAATTTCAAGTTCTCTATCATCACTCTTGACGAGTACAAGGCTCGCGTGATAGAACGAGGAGTGCCTACACCTATGGCTCGCTTGGAAGCAATAGAGCGCATAGCCAACGCAGGAGCAGGAGGAGCGACATTGCGACTCCGTCCGTTCATCATAGGTGTATCTACACCGTCCTACCTTGACCTCATCAGGGAAGCAGGTAATCGGGGTGCTACGGCTCTCTCCACAGAGTTCTTCTGTGTCGAGCAGCGCAGTCAGACACTCAAAGAGTATATGCCAAAACTATCGGAACTCTGTGGCTTTGACCTTATGGCATTCTACAAGAAATACAGCGTGGCGCAGGGCTACTTGCGGCTCAACAGAAAGGTTAAAGCACCGTTTATGAACAATATGAAGCAACTGTGTGACGAACTCGGTATGCGCTTCTATGTGTCAGACGCTCATTTCAAAGAGTTGTGCTGTAACGGCTCTTGTTGTGGACTTCCTGCTGATTGGAACTACTCGCACGGTCAGTTCTGCGAGGCATTGCAGATATGCAAGAAGAACGGCATTGTATATTGGTCGGACATCAGCAAGGACATAGAGGAACTGCACCAATACGATTGGGGGCGTGCTAACGGCTTCAACGCCAATTCCTCTGAGAAGCGTGCGCAGTTTTGGGGAATGAGTATGGCGCAGTATATGCGCTGGCTTTGGAACAACCCACAAGCAGGACAATCGCCATACAAAATGTTTGAGGGCGTTATGCAGCCGAACGGAAAGGACGCTGACGGAAATATCATTTACATCTATAACAAAGAGCGTACATTATGAACAAGACATCAACATCAAACAAGCGGAGAAATCATATCAAGCAGGGACGTATGGTTATAGTAGCAGACCTGTACAAGCGTGGTTGGAATATACGCAAGATTGCCGATGAGGTCAAGGCTCGTATGGGTACGACCTGCTCTACTCGCACCATTTGGAACGATATACAGGACTTGCTCAAAGAGT
>CAKZZM010000139.1 GCA_937885465.1 uncultured Bacteroidales bacterium | reverse complement strand
CAACAGAGCATCTGGCTGAAGGTAACAACGGCCGTAAGAACCTTGTAATAGAGCAGTTTACCGCAGGCGACAGGTTTGTCGGTCAGACCTTCTACGCAATCAATGAGGCAGACACCCTTCCTAATCCTGATTTTCAGTTGTTCCCCAACAAAGAGTGGACGCTGACACGCGTGTATTCTTCCGGCAATCTTCAGATAGGAATCCGTGCTACCCGTAATTCGGAAGTGAAGAATATGTTCGGTTTCAAGAATATGAAGCAAGACATGAAAGTAATCGTGCTCAGCCAGAGTGCAGCTCTGTTGGCATCAACAGAAGATGTAGCTTCGGTGGAGAGCGCGGATTCAACCGTTCATTTTGCTTACGGCTCCAACAATAACCGTTCCGAGGTAATCAAGGCGACTACCTTCACACTTCTGAAAGATGCGGACCTCGCTATCGCATTTGATAAGGATAATATCATCTACAGCGTAGAGGTTACTGCAGAGGTGGATGACTCCGAGTACGAGCCAGAAACTATTGTTGAGTATTCAGCCGGTGCCGTACAAAGCGGTAATATTACCGCAGAGGGCACAGCCGTTTTGGATCAATCCGCTAAGTATAACAGCAATAGTACTGCCTGCACCGTCATTTCTTTCCCGAACTCCTATTCTTCTACCAAGAACGATGTGACCACCTATTGCTATGCAGAGGTGAGTGTGGAGGGCGGATTCAAAGCCGGTGACAGTCTGACTATCCAGCCGTTCACCGCGATGAGTAATGCGGATTTCACAGGCGGCAGCAAGTATGCCAATATCGAGTTCCGTGCCGTGAATGGCGAGGAAGTTGCAGCTGCTGTGAACCTGACGGGTAGTGCCGCCGGTGCATTGACCGTAACCGACGGTCATGAGGAAGCAGGTGATCCCAAGACCTTCGGATATGTCTTTACAGTAGACTGCGATGCATTCCGTCTTTCTCGTCAAGGTGGCACCCGTATCAACCTGTTGTCAATGAGCGTAGTTCGTTTAGTGAAGAAAGAGAATGGCGGTACCTCAACAGACCTTCATTCTCTTGAACAAGCAGTTAAGGCTGTGAAGATGATGGAGAACGGACAGGTAGTGATCCTCCGCGATGGTGTGAAGTACAATATACTCGGTGTAAGAATGTAAGTATAAATGAAGTACACACGTACGATACGAATGATGCTGTGGGTGGCCTGCATGGTGCAGGTCACCCATGGTGCTTTTGCCGATAACCTAGGGCAGATATGGAGCAACAAGAGTTCCGGGTTTAATAATGGCATTGTGTCGATGTACTTCAACGAACACGGACGCGCGTACAGTTATTCGCTGAACGGCACATCAATAGCCAGGGGCGTGAGCAGCAACAGGCATACGTGCATCACCCCCTTCTATTTCTCCGTAACGGAGAGTAATGTGTTAAGCGGAAACGGCTATGACGAGAGTCTGATGAGCAATCCCGTGCTGCTACAGAATAGCGACTCGATAGCCGAGATCCAATACTCGATGACCTCCACGCACGGCGTGAAATGGACCATCGGTTATATCCTGCGTGCCGGAGAGGCGGTGATTTACACTTACGTCATCGCCGAGGGCACGGACAGCGTGAGTTCGGTAGGCGAGATGCGGTATGTGCTACGCCCCGATCATGAGAGATTCACACATGGCTATGTGTCGCCTACGCAACAAGGCGCACTGCCGACCAACTATCAGATGAACCACTGCGAAACGGTGCAGGATGCTACCTTCCAATTTGAGGACGGTACGATCTACACCAAATATAACTGGGCTAATTATATCGACGAGGATCCGTTCCACGGCGTCTATTCGTCTGCAACCAATACACGCAACAACTACACGGGAATATGGGTAATCCCCTGTAGCTCGGAATATATCAATGGTGGTCCGATGCGTCAGGAACTGACGGTACACGCTGCCACCGATGAGCAGATTCTGCTGATGATGATGCAGGGCGGGCATTTTGGCGCATCTGCTACTACTTTTGCCCCGGGAGACAAGAAACTCTATGGACCTTTCGCACTCTATTTCAACGAAGCCGCCTCGCAGGAGGCACTACTGAGTGATGCTGAGAGCAAGGCAGCGGAGCTGCAAGCGGCATGGCCCTTTGCGTTCACGTCGTTGGGCGAAGTGCTCTATCCCACTACCCGTTGCATAGTGAGCGGCACGATAGAGGTGGAGGGTTATACCTCCGACAGCCTGCGTGTCGTCCTCGCCCAACCGGGCGGCAATCCCTATACGCAGGGAAATGATTATATCTATTGGACTACGACGGATGCGCAAGGGCATTTCTCTATTCCGAATGTCCGTCAAGGCGAATATACGCTCTATGCCTGGGCGCAGAAAGGGCTGAACACCGAGCAACTGATGATGGATGGTATCCGCTGCGAAGAGACAGCGGTTGAGACAGGTTTAATCCAATGGAAGCCCGCCAAGATGCAAGAGGTAGTCTGGTCAATCGGTGAGAACGACCGACGCAGTTCGGAGTTCCGCCTGAGCCATGCTCCGCGGGCATACGAACTCTATCAGTCTTCACGTAAGGATATTACCTATATCATAGGCAGCAGCACAGAGGCTACGGACTGGGATTTTGCCCAAGTGGGCAACGACAGCAGCTGGCAGGTTGTCTTCAACAAAGAGCACGCCTATACAGGTACAATGCTGTTGACCGCCTCTATAGCCGGCGCAGCCAACAAACCCAAGATCAATGTCTATATCAACGGCCGTCAGGCACAAGGCTGGTCGTTCGGTCATGACGGTTCTATCACCCGTTCGGCTACCATGAGCGGTGCCCACCAAGTGCAGTCGTATTGTTTCCCCGCCGAGTGGCTGCACGACGTCGGTACACCGGATACGGTCCGGTTCGCTCTGTCCGGATTAGGAACGGCTATAGGCGGTATCATGTGGGACTGCATCAAATTAGAGAACGGCTATTCGACACTCGATCTGCTGAACCCGCGCCAGCTGACGCAGGCGACCCAGGGCGGAGTGGGGACTCCGTTTGTGATGGAGGACTTGACACTTTATATCCACGCCTACGGCATGACCTCCGGTTGGGATTACAACCGCGTGAGTCCTGTCCAGTCGTGGTACGGCTATCATTTTCGCGGACGCACGGTAGATATAGACAAGGTGGACAGCGTTCGTAATGTCGGGTATTTCACCTATTCCCCTGCGGCTTTCCCGACGATGCGGGATATGCATGCTTGGAGCGGAGCCTATGCGCTGACGGGCATGCAGCTATATGAGAACGACAATCCTTATACAGCTCCGTATGCGGAGTTCCAAGTGACCCATTGCCGCGAGGCGGCTGCGTTGCTCTACAACCACCGTGCCCAGATGCGGATTGCGGCATACGAGGTGGCGGAAGACGGAACTATAGACGCTAATCCCGTGCAGACCACTACTGCGTCTGCTATCCGCTCCAATGCCGACCGCGGTATACAGCGCATCGCCATAGAGGAACTGGATCCCAACAAGACTTACCTCATCCGTATAGACGAGACGGGTACCAACACCGGCGATTATCTCTACCAGATTACGCTCTACGGCGCAAAAGGGACAAACATCCCTACAGAATGTATCTATCCTTCTGCCCAAGAGGGAAGAATAGTGGAGAACGTCTCCGAACGTTCAATAAAAGAAGTCTCTAAAATAATCCGTGACGGCAGAGTCATTATCATTCGTGGCGGTCAGCCGTACGATCTGTTAGGGCGGCGATTGTAATATATAATACATACACATATATCATGAAAAGAAGAATTCTAATCTTACCTTGTCTCCTGTTGCTCGCAGCGGCTTTCACCGCCTGTGAGGACAACGGCTTACGACAGGGTGACCCGGATTACTGGACGGTAAGTCGGCATCAGTTTACTGTTCCGTTAGAGAACGGTCAGACGCTTTTCCTGCTGGACAATCAGGACGGAACGGCTACTGTTACCTTCGATGGCGCCAATCCGCGCCATGTGACGGGTAACGTGGACGTGAATATCACCACCTATGTGGACACCTTGGTTATTCCCGAGACGGTGACGCACGAGGGTAAGACCCTGCGTGTGACGGCAGTGGGCGAAGAGGCGTTCATGGGCAATCGTACCCTGCTGCGCGTTGAGCTGCCGGCTTCCATTCAAAAGATAGGACAGGGCGCGTTCTGCTACTGCCGAGGGCTACAGGATGTGAATATCCCCGAGGGGATTACCGAAATTCCCTCTGCCGCTTTTGCACAATGCAGTGCACTGGATACGATAATCCTTCCGGAGTCGGTGGAGAAATTAGGTAAGATGGCGTTCTACAACTGCTCGAAAGTGAAGGATATGTGGGTGGGAACTAATGTCAAGTCGATGGGGTATAACCTGTTCTATAATTGGAATGGCAATATCCATCTCGCTTGCACTACTCCTCCTGCACTGGACGGTGTACTCAATCTGGCAGAGACTACACCGAAGTTCTACGTGCCGGCGGAAGCACTGAGCGCATATATGTCCGCCGAAGGATGGCAGGACCAGTATATAGATGTTGAACCGGAAGAGGAGGAAGAACTATGAGAAGGTATATATTTATCGTTGCGGTACTGATATGGAGTGCGATGATGGCATGGGCGGACCAGACGATCACAGGTTCCGTCCTGGATATGCAGGGCGAGCCGCTTATCGGCGCCAGCGTGCATGTGCCGGGTACGAGTATCGGCACAATCACAGACATAGACGGTAATTTTGAACTGACTGTGCCCGACAATGTGAAAAAAGTGGATGTCAGTTACATGGGCTACAAATCTATCACTGCCGATGTCAAGAATGGTAAGGTGGAGGTGCGTATGCAAGAGGATGTTACCGCCTTGCAGGAAGTGGTGGCTATCGGTTACGGTTCCGTCAAGAAAGGAGATGTCACCAACGCCGTAGCGCAGATCAAAGCCGAAGATCTGGAGGACCGTCCGGTGGCGGATATAGCCTCCGCCCTTCAAGGAGAGTTAGCCGGTGTAGAGGTGCAGTCCACCTCCGGTCAGCCCGGTTCGGCAGTCTCTATCAAGGTGCGCGGAGCAACCTCTATCAACGAGTCGATGTCCTCCTCGCCGCTGTTCGTGGTGGACGGTATTCCGATGGACGAAGATTTCGGTATGCAGTCTCTCAATCCGCAGGATATCCAGTCCATCGAAGTGCTCAAGGATGCTTCTTCGTCGGCTATCTACGGTAGCCGCGGGGCCAACGGCGTCATCCTCATCACCAGTAAGAAAGCCAAGAACAACGACAAACTGTCCATCACCTTCTCCACCAACCTATCGCTGGCAACTCCCGAACGCTACCTGCCTGTGATGAATACGGATGAGTGGATCAAGTTCCGTTCGGACGCGAACTATCAGGCGTATGTCAATCGTTATGGTCAGAACGGAGCGCAGTTTGGCGACTCTTTCGCCGAGCAGGTGGCTATCACCGGAGGTGCTGCCGCTTCGTTGGTCAATGACCCGCGGTGGGCGATGGCAGGTTACGGAGGACTGAACGCCGTGGATTGGCAGAAAGCCATCTTCAAGACCGCCTTTGCCCAGAACTATAACCTCTCCGTTATGATGGGTAACAAAATAGGCAACATGCGTGCCTCAGTGGGTTATGTCAAGCAGGACGGTATCGTCATCAATACCGGCTTCCAGCGTCTCAATACCCGTCTACAGGCTTCCGCCAAACTGAAAGAGAAATTCTCCGTCTCACTCGACATCGCGCCGCAGTATATGGTTACCACCGGCGGTAATGTGGACGGCAAGGACAATGCCGCCATGGGAGCCGTGACGACAGTACCGGTGACGGAGAACGAAGCGGGGCTTTACACGGGCGCAGAACCCTTTGGACGGTATATTTATGCCGGTTCAACGGTTTCACAGGTAGCTGTACTGAACGAGCGAACCTACAAGGACGAGAATATCCGCATCAACTCCAACCTTAAACTCGATTATGAGATCATCAAAGGTCTCCACGCCGAGGTGTTAGGTTCATGGACATTCAACAACCGCGAGCGTCATATCTTCACCCCCTCCTCTGTCAACCGCTCCTGGTCGTCAGGAGAGGGCAAGGAGACTACCTCCACATGGTTTGGCAACCGCTCTCACCGATGGCTGTTGCAGGCATTGGTCAATTATGACCATACGTGGGCTAAGAAGCATCACTTCAAGGTGGTAGCCGGATGGTCGATGGAAGCTAACCGTGACGGTTCGTCGTTTGAAATGGCGGCGCGCGAGTTCCCGAATAACGCCATCGAGGGCTGGACTATCAATGATGTCACCGCCACCAAGTTCAATGCTACTTATACCACGACCGACCATATGATGTCCGCATTCGGTCGTGCTGAGTACGGTTATGACAACCGGTATCTGGTGAACGTATCGCTCCGTGCCGACGGTTACAGCCGGTTCGGCAAGAATAAGAAATGGGGCCTATTCCCCGCCGTCAGCGGTGCTTGGCGCATTAGCGAGGAGCATTTCTGGGACGAGACATGGGCGGTCAACCAACTCAAACTCCGTGCCTCATGGGGTGTCAACGGTAGCAACCGTGTGAGCCAGAGTGCCGCCGAAGGATTGCTTACTCCATCCTATTATAGTATTGACGGAGCAGTCGTGACCGGCTATATCCCCTCCAGCAGCGAGAACGCCGACCTCAGTTGGCAGAAAACAGATTCCTGGGATATAGGTATCGACATGGGATTAGTCAACAACCGCATCTCTTTTGCCGTGGATTACTACCAGAAGACCATCCGCGATATGCTCTATCAGGTCACACTGCCGTCCGTCATCGGTTATGCCAAAGGTTGGTCGAATATCGGAAATGTACAGACCCAGGGTGTGGAGATCGAACTCAAGACCGAGAATATCAGCCGCGGCAAGTTCCATTGGACTACCAAGTTCACCGCTGCATGGTCCACCAATAAAGTTATCTCGTTGGGCGACAACTCGGCTATCTATACCGGATATGACAACAAAACGCAAATTATCGAGGTCGGCCGTCCTATCGGCGAGTACTATTTGTATATCGCTGATGGCGTTTATCAGACCCAAGAGGATTTGGATAAATACCCCCGTCAGTCCACTTCCGGCATCGGCTCGGTACGCTACCGCGACATAAACGGCGACGGACAGATTACAGAGGACGACCGCACCTATTGCGGTAAACCCCAACCCGACTGGACCTTTGGTATGACCAACACGTTCAAGTACGGTGATTTTGACGCCTCTATCGTTTTCACCGGTCAGACCGGCGGAAAAATCTGGTCGGCATTAGGACGTGCTATCGACCGTTTCAACATGGGGGTGACCAACAATGCTCTTACTCATTGGGGTACCGGGCAATGGTTGAGCGAAAATCGTACGGGGGATGGTTCTGTTCCTGCAGCCCAGAACGGTTCCGGACAAGAGGAGTACAGCACCCGCTGGCTCTACAGCACCGATTTCTTCAAGATCAAGAATATCACCCTCGGTTACCGTCTGCGTCTGCCTAAAAAGAGTGCCTTGCAAGTCATCCGTTTCTCACTCAGTTGCGAAAACGTATGGATGGCTGATCGCTATAAAGGCGGTTTCTCGCCTGAGTCAAACAACTCCAACGGCGTGTCGGTATATGACTACGGAGCTTATCCACAGGCACGCAGTTATGCCTTAGGTCTCAAGTTTGAATTTTAATGAAGGGAGGAACGATTATGAGAAAACTACATAACATAATAAGTCTGTACTCTGTATTCTGTATTCTGTCAGCGATAGCAGTCTCTTTCACTTCATGCGCTGACTATTTTAATACACCGTCACAGTCGCAGCTGACGACCGAGAATTTCTATTCCACACCGGCGCAGATTGATCAGGCTCTTACAGGACTATACGGTGCCCTCAAGCCCTATTCCAAGTACTACTATTGTATGTCGGAATACCGGTCGGACAATATGTTCATCATCACTGAGGCGAAGCAGAGCGATTATGCCGATTGCGCACAGTTCAACTCTACGGGCTTGCTGACAGATGCTATCGTCTCTTCCTGCTGGGCGGACCACTACACGCTCATCGCGGCGGCTAACACAATGCTGGACCGTATGGAGAGAAACAACGTGGAGTTTGCCGACAAAGCGCAGGGTCAGCAATACATGGCAGAGGCGCGTTTCCTGCGTGCACTGAGTTATTTCGATCTGTTGCGTTTCTTCGGCCGTGTGCCGCTCACATTGCATGAACTGACAACCTCCGAGGCGTTCAACCTCCCGCAATCGGAAGACACTACAGTCTATGCCGCTATTATTGCAGATCTGGAATACGCGTCAGAGCATCTGGCGGACGTAGCGGTAGATCATAGCGGCACAGTACACAAGGAGCGTGCTTCACGTCTGGCAGCTGTGGCTCTGTTAGGCAAAGTCTATATGCAGATGGCGGGCTATCCGCTTTACAAAGACACCAAGGATCTGGCTGCCGCTTGTTTTAAAGAGGTGTTGGCGGACGGAGCGCAGTATTGGATAGAGGACAACCGATGGGATCATCTCTGGATTCATGAAAACGACAACAAGTATTTCATATTCGAAATTCAGTATGCCGCTGCCAACAGTCAGGGTAACCCGATTGCGCCTCTCGCACGCGGTGCTAATTATACGGATGACGACTATTGCCACGCCAACCTCACCGGCGGTCCGCACGCCTATGTATCCCGCCTGCTGCTGGATCATTTCTTGCAGAAAGTGCAGATTGACTCTGTCACTACCGCTTATGCCGACAAGCGCTTGACCTGGACCATCAACACCGGTGCTGTCTATGACGAGGAGATAGGAGGTTACATAACCGATGTCACAGACGGTAACAAGTATATGTTCAAGTTCTTCGAACATAAGATGAAACGCGCCGCCCTCGGCTATTACAACATGGATCCCGAGATAGTCAATTCCAGTTATTGGCCACAGAACTTTCCGGTTCTCCGTATAGAGGATATCGCTTTGCTCTATTGCGAGTGCGTGGGTCCGACCAGCGAAGGCATGGCGCTGCTTAACCGCATCCATACTCGTGCCGGCTTGACAGCATACGGCTCCCTCGGTACGGACCAGTTCCAGCAGGCAGTTGCTAAAGAGCGCCAGTATGAACTGCTTGGCGAAGGACACCGGTGGTTTGACGAAGTACGCCGGAATACCTTTGTTGCAGATATGCAGAAGATGTTCTTTGACTATCGTGATAACCGCGACGGCTCCCATTCTAATGCTTATACCATATACGCCAACCGCGTGACACAGAATAGTGCCCTCTATCCCATTCCGCTCTCTCAAATGCAGGTACGGGAAGGGCTCTATAAACAAAATCCCGGATATTGAAATTGATAATTTATAATTATGAAAAGGAATCCTATATTGTACTTTGCACTTTGTGCTTTGTCCCTTGGTGCTTGTTCGGACGGCCATTTTGCCGGACAGGTGACGACCGAGGGAGCAGGCAGCAAACTGGAGTTGAGTGCCAACATCACCTCTGTTCTGACTCCCTCCGCCACCTTTTCCGCAGGGGACACCATCGCTATCACGACTTCGTATTACGACCAGTCGTCGCTCAACCGCTTCTATCGTACGGGCGACGGGAAGTCATTCGTCTCTACGAATGGAAAGGATACCTATGTCAAAGGTAACGGTTATCTCTCGGCGTATTTCCCGGCTGTGGGTAACGATGGCGTAGAGCCGGTAATTACCCTTGCTACGCTGGACCAACATGCCAAGACTGACTACCTCTTTGCACGCACGCCCATCACTCGCACCGAAGGAAACCTTTCGCTCACGTTCCGTCATGCGCTTGGACGCCTCGCGGTTTCTATTAAAACTGCACCGGAAGAATATATCCACCGCGTGGTGCTGAACGGATTCTACCATAATGCTACGGTGGATCCTTACACATGGGCGATTACCCTCACCGATGCGCCGGAGGCGTACGTACTGGATGGTACGGACATCACCTCTTTCTCGCTCGATCTGATTCCCCAGACGGTGGAGAAAGACGCTGTCATTCCTGCCGAACTGACCCTTATAGGCGACATCCGGTCTTATACAGTGGCACTCGGTACACTGCCCGTTGCATCGGATGAGATAGTGACGGCTACGGTGGACATCACCACAGATGAGGCTACCGTCTCTTTCAGCGGCTACGGCATGACTTGGACCAATTATGAGGACAAGTTTGCCAACGGCATCAGTTTTACTACCGACTCCATTGCGTGGCGTCAACATCAATAAATGTGTAACTATATAAAATCAGCATATATGAAAAACTATCTGAACATCTGTGCAGTAATCTGTATCGGCGTACTGATGACTGCTTGTTCGAAAAATGATCAAGAGAAAGAACTCAAATCGCCGAGTCTGAGTTTCCAACTCTCGATAGGAGGCAACGGTTCGGCTAATGGTCCACGTCGTATTGTCACCAACGGTGCTACGATGCAAACGGCTTTCACCGTCAATGATGAAGCCGGTGTGTTCGCCGTCCGAGGCGGAGAGATTATGCCACGGGTCAATAATCTCAAACTGACCTATAATCAGAACGGCGTTTGGGTACCTGCTGCAATGGTTCCCTACTCCGAGGAATATAACGATGCTATCTTCTATGCCTATTATCCATATAGCGATACCGTGACGATTGACCTCACCAAGGACGATGTGTTTGCATCTGTCATCGCGGATTTCCAACCCTCTGCCGACCAGTCCACCGCTGCATTGTTCGGCAAGGCGGATCTGATGACCACCGGCGCTTGCCGTCTCGGCAACCTCCACTCGGTATCCCTGCCGATGGAGCACCGCATGGCGTTGGCGACAATTGAACTGCCTAACGTCTCCTATGTCTTCACCAACCCTGATATAGAGCCCTATATCCTTGTCAGTCCAGAGAATGTGCAATTCTCGCTGGAAGCAGGCGGTGAACTGAAGCCTTATTTTGACGAAACGACACAGGCGTACCAGTTGATCCTTCGATCTGAGCTACAGGACAAACTGATTGTCTCCTATGAGAACGCCGGCACACCGTTCAGCGAGGAAATAGATCAGATCAGCAATATTTGGTCAGGCGAGTACGCACGCTTTGTCATCGGCGGCGGTGCGTCTGTCACTACGATGACTTTGCAAGTGGGTGATTATTTCCTGAGCGATGGCAATCTGCTCAGCAAGGATGCCTCCGATGAGGAACTGGCTGCTGCCAAACCTAATATAGTAGGTGTTGTCTGCTCGCTTGGCACTACCGAGGCTATCGCTATGGCGAAAGCAAGTTGCACCCATGCTTGTGTCATCGCTACAGCCGAGCAGCGTGCCGCATGGGGAACAGCCAACACTACTTCGCCCGATGAGAACGCTGCGGGCTGGCGTTATTGGTACCGCGATAAGGGTTTCACCCTCGATATCAGTGAAGCCGGTGGTGTTACTAAGCCGGAGAAGATTGACCAGGCTATGCTTGTCGCCAACGGATACGAGAACACGCTCGTTTGGCGCACAATACCTGTCGGACTGGAGATAGGCGGCTATGTAGTGGACATGAACTCTGTGTTCGCCGCAACTGACGAAGCATACCTTCTGTCTCATATCGCACCGACTGTTACTACCGAATGGTATATCCCGTCGCTCAAGGAGTGGCAGAACATCCGTGCCAATGCAGACGCTGTCTCTGCTTCGCTGGTACGTATTGGTGCTACCCTCTTCCAGTGGGACAACGATTCTCCGCAGAACTATTGGTCGTCCAATATCCGGTCGGCGGTTGTCTTATGGGGCTACACCGGTATAGGAACAGCATCCATCGACCTGTTCCAGACAGTCAATGCCAATATGGCAGCTAACTATCGCTATATGTTAGCTTTCTAATCGGTCTAATTTTTGTAGTGAAATCTTAGTGGAGAACGTCTCCGAACGTTCTTATATGCCCCATTGCCCTAATAAACGAACGCTAAATATGAAAAGAATCCTTCTCCTTTGTCACTTGGTACTTGGTCTCTTGGTACTTGGTACTATGTCACTTTATGCGGCAAAGAAACCTTTGCTGCAAGTGGATATTTGGCCTGACGGCACGACCATCGACACATGGTTTCATGACACGACTGCGGTGGATATAGCTTCGCTGGGCAAGCAATATGTCCTCACCGATTATGGCATTTTTGCGGACGGCTCAGTCCACACGGCGGCTATTCAGGCACTCATCGACCGCATTGCAGCCGAGGGAGGCGGAGTGCTGGTCGTTCCTGCTGGCACGTTCGTCACCGGAGGACTCCATTTCCGTCAGGGCGTGCATCTGCACCTGCGCAAAGGCGCTACGCTTCTTGGCTCGGACAATATCGCCGACTACCCCATAGGCAAAACGCGTATGGAGGGCGAGACCTGCACCTATTTCGGTGCGCTTGTCAACGCTGACGGTCTGGACGGCTTCACCATCACCGGTGAGGGTACGATTGATGGTAACGGCGATCGCTATTACCGTGCCTTCTGGCTCCGCCGCAAGTGGAACCCCAAATGTACTAACAAGGACGAGCAGCGTCCGCGGTTGCTTTATGTATCCAACTGTCATAACGTCCGTATTGAGGGCGTGCGGTTGCAGAACTCTGCGTTCTGGACCACCCACATATACCATTCCGACCATGTGCGGCTCCAGCATCTGCATATCTCTTCGCCTGCCGAACCGGCGGACCGCAAAGG
>CAKZZM010000138.1 GCA_937885465.1 uncultured Bacteroidales bacterium | reverse complement strand
GCGTGACCAACTCGTCAATGTATATGGTATCGACGAAAGTCGCTTACTGCCGATGGGCAAAGGCTCACTCACTAATGTCAAATCATCGTTTGCACCTAACCGCCGCGTGAATATGCATGTGGTATCAAAAGAACAGTTGGAAAAGACAAAGAAAGAGTTAGAGGATAATCAAGGCAAGAAAGAAGCACAAGTAGAGAAAGCAGAGCCTGCAAAAGAGAAATCAGAGGCCGAGGCGTTATCGGAACTCGATTTAGAGTACGACATTGAAAAGTATATTGGTGCTGAAATAGTCAACTCAAAAACTACACTTTCCAAACTCGCTCGCAAATACTACAATAACACCAATTGTTGGGTGTATATATACAAAACTAACCACGATGTTATCAAATCGCCTTCATACCTTTGGCCCGGCACAAAACTTTATATGCCTATCCTTTCTGATGAGGAGAAAGCAATCACAAAAGAAGAGGCTTTGGAGTTAATGAAGACGATAAACTAAGTACAAAGTACTATGCACGATGTACTAATTGAAAGTCAAAAGTCAGGGGATATTCCTAAAGTCGAAAGTATCGTGCATAATATAATAGCCTTACTTAAATAAGGTTAGGTCCCATAGCTCAGTTGGTTAGAGCATCTGACTCATAATCAGGGGGTCCTAGGTTCAAGCCCTAGTGGGACCACAACAAAAAACAGGTTAGTTAGCAGCAATGCCTAACCTGTTTTTTTAGTAATATAATGCCCAACCAGCTTTTTTAGTAATAATAGGTTGCGCAAATAAAATTTGCGCATTATATAAACGATAATTATCCATAACTACCGCCCTTTCCGTGATTTCCGCACTCGTAAAAACAATAACTTCCGCCCTTTCCGTGATTTCCGCACTCGTAAAAACAATAACCTCCGTACTTTCAGTTACTATCGTATTTTAATTCGTATTTTAATTTTAAATTAATATATAGCGTGCAAAAACTTCGTAACATTGCAATCATTGCCCATGTTGACCATGGTAAAACGACTTTAGTAGATAAGATGCTCTACACTGCTCACCTCTTTCGGGATAATGAACAGAAAGGTGAACTTATACTTGACAATAACGAATTAGAGCGAGAAAGGGGCATCACTATTCTCGCCAAAAATGTATCTATCAACTACAAGGGTTATAAGATTAATATTATTGACACTCCGGGTCACGCTGATTTCGGCGGTGAGGTTGAGCGTGTACTCAATATGGCAGATGGAGTTCTGCTACTCGTTGATGCTTTCGAAGGTCCTATGCCGCAGACCCGCTTCGTTCTGCAAAAGGCACTTGAGATGAATCTGAAACCGATTGTGGTTATCAATAAGGTGGATAAACTCAACTGCCGTCCTGACGAGGTGCAGGAAGCCGTGTTCGACCTTATGGTTACGCTCGATGCCACGGAAGAGCAACTCGATTTCCAGACCATTTACGGTTCTGCCAAAAACGGGTGGATGTCAACCGATTGGCACCGGCCGACCACCGATCTTACGGCTCTAATGGATGCTATCGTCGAATATATCCCCGATCCGCAGATATTAGAGGGCACGCCGCAACTGCTTATCACCTCGTTAGACTATAACCCCTATGTAGGGCGTATCGCAGTTGGGCGTGTTCATCGCGGGTCGCTCTCCGAAGGGCAAAATATCACTCTCGCTAAGCGAGATGGCACGATGGTCAAGAGTAAGATTAAAGAATTGAGAACATTCTCGGGTCTTGGTCAGCAGAAAGTAGAGAAAGCAGAATGTGGCGATATATGTGCTCTGATAGGTATTGACGGCTTTGAGATTGGCGATACCATTTGCGACTTCCAAAATCCGGAACCACTAACACCTATCGCCATCGACGAACCAACGATGTCGATGGTCTTCACTATCAACGATTCGCCTTTCTTCGGCAAAGAAGGCAAATTCGTTACCTCGCGACATATACACGAGCGTCTGATGCGCGAACTCGACAAGAACCTTGCATTGCGCGTTGAGAAGAACCCGACTGAAGATGTATGGCATGTATTCGGTCGCGGCGTTCTTCATCTTTCCGTGCTTATCGAGACTATGCGCCGCGAGGGTTACGAACTGCAAGTAGGCCAACCGCAAGTCATCATCAAAGAGATAAACGGAGTCAAATGTGAGCCGGTAGAGCAACTTACGGTCAACACCCCGGAAGAGTGTTCAGGCAAGATTATTGAGTATGTGGCGATGCATAAAGGCGAGATGACGGCTATGAACACCGTTGGCGACCGACTGCAATTAGACTTTGTCATTCCCTCTCGCGGCATAATCGGCATGCGCACCTATGTGCTTAATATATCTGCCGGCGAAGCCATCATGAACCACCGTTTCCTCGAATTCCAGCCCTACAAAGGCGAAATAGAGAAACGCCAAAACGGCTCGCTGATAGCAATGGAAACAGGTACAGCATACGCATACGCCCTCGATAAACTGCAAGACCGCGGGCGCTTCTTCATCAACCCGCAGCAAGAGGTCTATGCCGGACAAGTCGTTGGAGAGAGCTCAAAAGATAAGGATATAGTTATTAATGTAACAAAGTCGAAGAAACTGACGAATATGCGGTCAAAATCGGCAGACGACAAGGCGGTACTGCCACCTCCTGTTATCTTCTCACTTGAAGAGGCTCTTGAATATATCAAGGAGGACGAATATGTAGAGATAACTCCGCAATCAATGCGCCTTCGCAAGATTATTCTCGACGAGACCGAACGCAAACGCGCTCGCATCCACGCCGGTCTGCCTATCGAAGAATAGCACCGAATACCAAGAAGCACAATGTGCGAAATAAAAAAAGTACAATGTTATTTTTCACTTTATCCTTGTATAAATAGAAAAATCTTTGTAACTTTGCGCTTGCTTTTGTACGAATAAGGCATAAAACACTCCCGTTTCGCACAGAGAAACGGGGATGTTTGTGTGTTATAATTATAGCAATAATAATCAAAAATAATACAGAACAAATGCAAATTACTAAAACCGACATCGACAGTCTCAATGCGAAATTGACACTCGTCGTAGAACCTCAAGATTATGAAGAGGGAGTAGAGAAAGAGATACGCACCATTCGTCAGCGTGCTAATATTCCGGGGTTCCGTCCGGGAAAAGTGCCGGCAAGCCTTATAAAAAAACAATACGGCAAGGCTGTGCTGGCAGAAGAGATAAATAAAGTTATCAGCGAGAAACTCTACGACTATATCCGCGAGCAGAAGCTCAATATTCTCGGAGAACCGCTGTCGAACGAAGCAGAAACACCCGAACTTGATTTCGACAATCAGACATCCTTCACTTTCGTGTTTGACATTGCCGTTGCTCCTGCATTTAACGCCAAACTGACAGCCTCTCAAAAACTGCCCTATTACGATATAGAGGTAACAGACGAGATGGT
>CAKZZM010000137.1 GCA_937885465.1 uncultured Bacteroidales bacterium | reverse complement strand
TATACACAAGTTTTTAAACAGAAAAATATCAGCAAAATGAATTTTTGATTGACAATATTGCATTTTTGTATATATTATTAGAACAAACAGGTACATATAAGATGAGGAGAAGTATTTGATCACCTCCCCTCTTTCTGGTATAAAAGTCCAAAAATAAGCTTTTTATTTGGAACTTACCTCCTAATTTGAGTACTTTACCTAAAATAAAATGCAAAAATGCAGGTTTTTGATCCTGCATTTTTATGTCTTCACTTCTGTCGTTTAATGATTCAAACATCCGAAATATTGTAAAAAACGGATATTTACCGATTCTTATTCCTAAAATATTTGCAAAGTTTTAGGAATTGTACTGCATATTATGAGATCCAAATAAACGGCATGGAGGTGTTTTTGTAGATACAAAAAAATGGCAATAATTGAATTTATTGCCAAATTTTTGATAATTCAAATATCCGAAATTTTGCAAAAAATACGGATGTTTATTGCTTTAATAATTTACTGGTCTTTGCCCAATAGAAGAATGCTTCCGGCAATGCGCCACGCAGTTTGTTTAACTTGTTGGTTAGCGTATCTGCTATTTGCAAATCCCCAACATCTTGCGCAGTATGGTATTTCTCAATTTCATTGACTCCTTTTTCTATTAGTGTAGCAAGATAAGCTGCACGCGCGGCATCCACTATGGCATTGTCAATGATGTATTTCTGCTTGTACATGAATGACCTCAATCTGCTTATCCCTTGCTGCAACTGTGCGAAATTGCCATTACCGGCTATGCCACGCGTAGAGATGCACAATGCCGTTTGACGGATGTCCTCGTAAACAACAGATAGGTCATTGGGAAGTCCTCTATATGACAATTCCACTTCTGCAATCTTTTTGAAACTTTCGCTGGTAACGGACATCTCATCTACTTTCTCAAACAGTCTGCCCACGTCAAACAACTGCTTGCAGATTTCCAATGCGCAATCTTTGCTTTCTCCACGTTTGTTCACTTTGAAGTACGGAATACCAGTAGTATTTGGAGCAAAGGCAGTTAATTTGTCGCCAAGTATATCCGGTGCAGATGGGACGATTACCTTCAGCGGTTCTCCATCCAACTGAATGAATGGCGACTTGATGTCCACTTGTTCGGTCTGATGGTAGTGTATATCTTCATACAAAACATCCAAAAGGATATATGAAGGAGTGTTGTTCCCATCTGTATAGGCAATCTGATAGAAAAATTTGGAATGACTCTTCGGCACATCATTGCCACGGCTCTTGCGCTCTACTAATTCTTTTTCGGTGAAGCCGTGTTGCTTGTATGCGGTCAGATATTGTTCGATGTCTGTGCCGGGAGGACAAATCACATCAATATCTATTGACAACCGATTAGCTGTGTCGCTGAGTATCAACATCAGCGATGTGCCGCCTTTGAATACCATCGGACACTTGGCTTCAACCAACATCTCTAACAGTGATAAAGCACGAATAACCTTCTCTATCAGGTTCTTGTCGTTGTATTTGAGTCGCTTGGACACACTGTCAATCCAAGCACTCGTAAAACAGTCATTTTGTATCATTGTAGCATTTTGTTAAATTCTTCTTTCACTCCACGCCGTGCTGCATAGCGCAATAGTGTGGAAGTGTTGATGTTATACAGGGAAAAAGCATTCTCCCAAATATAGTCGTATTCTGCACCTTGCAGGTAGAAGAAATCTTTGTCGCAGTACATATCTACCAATAGTTTCTCTATCGTAGGCACTTTGATTTCTGCTTTACCCAGCACAGGTGCTTCCGAAATCAACGGCTTCACAAAGATATTACGCTTGCTTTGGTCAAGATAAAGATCCATTTCTTTCTGCGTAGGAGATAAAAACACCTGCTTATATTTGTCAGTAAGGGCATGAAAGACCGTCTCCGTTCCCTCACGCGCTGTTTCAACAAAAACCGTGTTGGTATAAGCCAAATGATGTTGCAGCGGCGATATGTGGCTACTTTCATACATGCAGAACGTAAGTAACGGAAACTGCTCATGCAGGTATTTGCCTACTGCTTTTGCCTGTCGTGACAGTTCGGGCTGATAGTTTTGTTTCTTACTTATCGCAAATAATCCATTGGCGACACGGGTAAGAGAACCGGCTTTTACCAGTTCGCTCACCTGCCATGCCATAGCTTGCTTTGTTGCCGACCATTGTTCGCTCAAATCAGCCGACAAATCAGCAATTGTAAATTGCGAATGATTAGCGGCATAATCTAATATGATGTCCCTCTTACACATAGTTAAATAAAAATCGACTGCAAAGATACAAAAAATTGGCAATACTTCAAAATTTTGCCGTATTTTTGATGCGAAAAAGTGCGTTTTTTTTCGATTTTGGTCATTTTACTGCAATATTCTTGTAAATTTAGTGTCTAATTTTGTACCAGCATGCAAAAGTGGACAGTAAAAATAATTTTTAGTTAAACATATTTACCGAAGTGGACAATAGCCACTTTTTATATTTAAAAAGATTTACAAAATTAGACATTTTCGAGTAAATTACCAAAATTTCTTTTACATCTGTGGACAATTGTTTGTATTCGTCTGATTATGTGCTTTTTGCTTTCGTTGTTTCACAAACTTGGGTTCCGGAGAAGGTTGTCGATGGTCAAAAGTGTCCTTTCGTGGCAATTCTCCATTGTAAAATTTCCGTCTATAAGCGTCCGGTGTGTTGTACCCGATAGCGTAACAAGGTCGTTGAGTGTTATAGTACTTCACATATTGTTCAATCTTGGTTTTAACTTGTTCTATGGTATTGCATTGTCCCAGTTTAAAGTCAATCATCAATTCTTCTTTTATCCAGCCGTTAAGAGCCTCATTAACAGGGTTGTCGGTAGGTTTTCCGGCTCTTGACATTGACCTTACAATATTTGTATCTTTAATCAATTCGTTGTAAGCAATAGATGCATATACAGACCCTTGATCGGTGTGTAGCACTACCGGCAACACCAAGCCTTTGACACGTGTTATAATCTCTTCTAATCCTTTAATATACTGCCATCTCGACCCTCGTTTATCTGCCACTTGGTAGGTCAGAATCTCTTTGGTGAAGACATCAAAATAGAACGTTACTTCAATGAGCATATAACCTATCTTAAACGCTGTCATATCCGATACTACGACTTGCAATGGTCTGTCAACGGTTTCCCAAGTAGAGAAAATGAGGTTAGGAAAGCGGTCTTTAATTTTACGAGGTTTATAATGTACTTTATGCTTCGTCTGTGCTTGTAATCCAAGATAGCAATAGCATTTATATACATAATTATCACTAACGCTAATATTTAAGTTCGTCCTTATATAAGCCGCTATCCACCGATAGCCGTGCGTAGAGTGCTGTTCGTGTGTCGTTTGTACTGTTTCTATCAGTTCCCTGCGATTGATGCGTTGCTTACTGTCCTTGTGCTGCTTCCATTTATAATAGCCGGAACGGCTGACATGCATCAACTCACATAAAATCCTGACAGGAAATTCTTTAGAGAGTGTTTCGACTATTTCGAATTCTTCTCCTCTAAAGGAATAAAAGTCTTTTTGCCCTCCTGTATCTGAACGAGATACTTTTTTTTTAAGCGTTCGTTCTCAATACGCAGACGGATAATTTCGCGTTTGTAACTTTCTTCTGTACGGTCGATACCTTGCGGTAATACTTCGCCGATTTGCGCATCAGCGCGGGCTAAACCGTCTAAACCGCTTTCATCATACTGCCGAAGCCATTTCTTGAAAGCACTATCTGAAATGTTGTGTGCGGTGCAGAACTCGGATAGTTTCATGTGGTTCTGCCGTTTGTACTGGTGGATAAGGAATTCCTTTTCCAACGGATTAAGATGTCTTGCCATAATGTGGTCTCCTTTCTGATAGGGGAAAAGGCGGGGTATTGTTTGCCGCCATTCTCTATGCCTTTTCCGTTCGGGCTACGCCCTCACTCCAAAGGCATAGAGAATGAATTACAATGCAAAGATAATACTTTTATTTTTTTTCTCCCATCATGTGTCCACTTTTTGTGGGGCAACACCGTTATTCCGAGGGTTATTGGATTTTTCTTGTTCCTCGGCAGTCGGGATAGGCGGTGCAGCTCCAGAACTCTTTGCCGGAGTTGATGCCTTTCTTTGCCATGCGGCGAATCATCGGCTTGCCACATTCGGGACAGAGCGGCGCGTCCTCTTCTGCACTTGTGTTGGCACGAAACTGCAGACGCTCGGCGGTCAGTGCCTCCGTGAATCCGCCTTCCTCGGTGAATGTGGCGAGTTGCGTCTCTATCTGCTTGGTGAGCATATTGATAAGGCGGTTGCATAGAATCAACAGACAGTTGGCTGCCGTAACTGCATCGCCGGTCTCTAACCACCGGTCGAACTTATGCTTCTGCCTGAGTATATGTTCGGCACTTCGGTGCTGAATGTCATCTTGATAATCAGGTTGGTCTAACTCCATGGCCAGCACGCTCTTGTACTCCGCTGTATGAACCGACCAAGGGGTCTGCTCTGCCTGCATGAGAAAATTAAAATAGTCGTTGGCTAATTCAGCGAGTGAAGCGCGTGCCACATCGGTCAGTTTCATCTCGGTCTCTTTGGAAGTGGCGTGTCGTGAGTTGCCTTCGGCAATGTTGGCGGTGCCGCTGCGGGCAGCTTGTGTCATCTGGTCAAACTGCCTGCCGCAAGGGTCGTTCTTGAGATTGAGATACCGCTTGCAGAAATCCTGCGTCGAGAGTTGAATGACATTCGCCATCACCCAAGTATTGAGCCAATAGAAACTGAATCTTCGGATTTTAAGCATGGTGTTGAGTTTTTTTGAGGATTAATATTTTTTCGGTATTCCGGGATTCCGGTATGACGGTATTCCGTTATTCCGAGGTTTTCTTCGGTATTCCGGGATTACGGTATGTCGGTATGCCGAGGTTCTCTTCGGTATTCCGGAATGCCGGTATGACGGTATGCCGAGGGTCTTTGCGGTATTCCGGGATTCCGTTATGCCGGTATTCCGAGGTTATTTTCGGAAAGCCGGGATGCCGTTATTCCGGTATTCCGAGCAGAAAACCATATTCATACACTTTTGGCTCGATGTGGGCTGCAAGGCGTTTGAGGGCTTCTTTGAGGTTACTCCACAGCCGCATATATTCCGCATCTTCACTGTCGGGGTTCATACGCCCTTTCGCGTCCGTGCCTTGGAAATAACGCCGTATATCATAATACGAGGCATCGGCATTGGCATCGGGCTGCTGATGGTAATACCGCCATAACTCACGCCCCGCATCCATCACTGCTTGGGCTTCGGGGGACATGGCTGCAAGAGGTGCTACTTGGGACGCGGACGGCTCGTCCGCGATGTCCTCATCAACTGCAAACAAGTCGGGCTGTGCCGCAACCGAGGACGGTTGCGTACCCTTGATTTTCCCCGCAAGATAATCCGACATAAAATGTGAGGCAAACAGCGACTGCGCACCTACCTCTTTCTCTGTGAACGGTATCCAGTGATTGACACCATATTCCGATTGGATATTGTTATTATACAGCGTATAAGCCAAGCAATCCGCTTGGAACGCATAGTCCGTTTTCCAACCATCATTCGGATATAAGAATTGGTCACGGTCATTCAACCAAGTGGCAGGAATAACATGGCGAACAGAGTAATAGATAGAGGCTATGTGTAAATTATTCGCTGTTATTCTTAATATCGAAGCATGCGTTTTTTCGGCTGTGAGCGAATTGGCAATATAATTGTATTTGGTATGTTGAAAATCATTTCTACCTGAATTCATCATACCTATACACATACTTTTTGTATCATTATGTGCTATCATCCATTTGCCAATTACATTGTTCTTTTGTGCGATGCTTGATACTGTTTTTTTACCTACAAATTCG
>CAKZZM010000136.1 GCA_937885465.1 uncultured Bacteroidales bacterium | reverse complement strand
CATTGAAAAAGACCATAAACAAATCTGACACGAAACTTTCGTTCCATGTCAGACTAAAAAATATAATGTAGATTATAATTAGAAGATGTCGGAATGAGTACCTGTTCCAGTAAATAATAGCACTAATTCCGTATCATTTTGTTGCCATAACAGCAACCAATTACCCTTGATATGCGCTTCCCATGAACCTTCATAGTCTCCGGATAACTTATGCGGCTTATATACAGCGGGCAAGCACCCATTCTCTTCTAACAGGTGAATAGCCTTGCTTAATAATTGCATGTCGTAACCGCGTTTTTTGCAGCGCTCTACATCCTTGCGGAATGCTTTAGTTGATTGGACGCTATACATAGTACTAAATGCCTAATGATTTGCACATCTCATCCGCAGAAGCGAACTTCTCTATGCGTCCGTGCTTAATATCGTCCATCGAACGCTCGTAACTGCTTTTGCGCAGACGAACCTTCGGCAAGAGATGCAAATCTAAGTTTAGTGCCTCTAAGTACCCTAAAAGCGCTTTCCCATTTGTGCTACGTTCGTTAATTGTAAGTGCATAAGTTGCCATATATCTTCCTTTCGTTACCTTTGACGCCGCAAAGGTACAACAATTTTTTGGAATACGCAAGACTTTTCTACATTTTTTAGTCTTTTTCAATACATCAAAGATCAATCCATTTACCATTTAGCCATTTGGCATATGGTCATTTGGCATATGGTCATTTGGCTTATGGTTTTTGCCTCTGTTTTTAGTCTCGATGCCCGACTATAGCTTGTTCCTTTTTGACATTGAAAAAGACCATAAACAAATCTGACACGAAACTTTCGTTCCATGTCAGACTGAAAAATATGTAGATTATTATTACCTGCTATGTAGACCCGATAATATCAATAGGAATTGATGGTAGTTCATTATGGCAGTATCCTTATGATTCTTTAGAACCAACAAGTCCAAATCCCCTGTAACCAACACATGAGCCGGTATGGCTTCAGACATTGCTAAAAGATACGCGTCCTTTGCATCGCGAACGGGAGTCTCAACAGCGGGATAGTTCTCTATCGGATAACACCGATCGCGCATTAATTCCCACATCGCTTCTATAGCTTCCGCTGAAATATGCTTGCTAATCTTTGGACGGGAAATAACCGACTGTATCTCAGCTACCGGCTCTTGAGAGACAAACACCTTTACGTCCGTATTATCAAACACGGATGCCACGCTCTGCAACTGCTTGCCGAAGAGGAAGGAAATCCAAATATTCGTATCCAGAATAACGTTCATCACTTACTATAACGAACCGCATTTACCTCTGCTTGAATCTCTTCGTCTGTTAATGCATCGCCATGGCTCTTGGAACACGCCTCAATGAAGCGTGCAACCGGATTGCGGCGACTCTCTATCGTCCAGCCCATGCGACTTGCGAATTGCATGATAAGTGCCACATCCGCGGTCGGCATTTTAAGTACTACATCTTCCATATATTGTCCTTTCGTTACCTTTGACGCCAATGTTGATTTTTTTCTCGTGCAGTAGTGCACTCGATTAAAACGCCGCAAGGGTACAACAAATTTTTGGAATACGCAAGACTTTTCTACATTTTTCAGTCTTTTTCAATATGTCAAAGATCAAGTTATTTACCATTTGGTCATGTACCATGTACCATTTGGCAGGTGCTTCTGTTTATTAGTCTCGAAGCCCGACTATATATGTTTTCATACGACCACAACAAAGGAGGCAAACTGCCACAGCTTGCCTTACAAGAAAAGGATTAAATAAGTGAAACGAACAACCAAACAGCCGCGCAACTACTTGATTATCAGTGTGCGGGGGGGGTAATTTTTGATCTACAGCTTTAGCTGTTATTCTCATTAATGTTTGATATAGGATGTTTTTCATGTTTGGTCAGTCGGGAGAGTTACCACATCTTCCTAATAAAACACGCAAAAGTAGTAGTAGCCACAGACATTTATGTGGAAAAATTGACGAAAAAAATCAAGAGATGTAAAGAATAGCATCTCTACCTTTGTTGGTCAAAAAATCACCAAAAATTATCTAGGGTACTTCTAAAAATTCCACGTTTTTAGAATAGCCCTGTTAATTAATATAATTTTCACTTTTATATGTCTTTCGGTTTTTTCTTGGTATCTTTTTGACTTTCTTTCGGTCACAATGCCCGCATTGCTCCCTCACTCAAGCCAAAAATATCCTCAAGAAAAATCCCGAAATCCAAATAAAGTAATTTTTAGAAATACCCTCTAAAGATTATAAAGGGGGAAAATTTAGTTTATTGTTTCTTTTCCAACAGGATGGACTCGGGAGCTATTTTTATGCCGACTCGGTCGCCATCGTCCCATACATCGTTGGTATAGACATACAGGTCATCGCCATCATCGGTGCGGATGGTGAGGTTATAATGGTTGCCTTTGAAGAGAATAAAATGCACTTCACCGGATAGTACGCCATCGTCTTCATGGTCTTGCAGGTCTATTTCCGTGAAAGGTACTTTGACTGTTACTTGTTCTCCTGCGGCAAACATAGCTATTTGTTTCTCATTGACTTCCCATTCGGCACCGAGGAAGCGCACATTGCCGTTTTTGAGCATTTCGCCATCGAAATAATTATACAGGTAGCGTTCTTTGCGCATTATCTGTATGTCTTCGGGTTTGACGAGCATTCCGACGGCCGTTCCGGGCAGGAACTCATGATAGTCTTGCACCATAAACTCATATCCGTTGTCGGTTTTGACTGTCATTTCATAGTGTACCCCTTTGAAGATGGAGCTCTCCACTACTCCATACCATCGTGTGAAAGAACCTTTGGGTACGCGGTCGTCGGGGTCGATGTCGGCCTCAGCCTTAGCATTTCTTTTCTTATTGGTTTCCCATATATAGATATCTTCGGGCCGGATAACGACATCAACGGGTGTGTTCTGTCCGAACCCTTCGTCGATGCAATCAAACTCTTGGTCACAGAAGCTGACTCGTCGGTCGCGTATCATGGTGCCGGATAGTATATTACTCTCCCCGATAAAATCGGCGACGAAGCAGTTCTGCGGTTCGTTGTATATATCTGTGGGGGTACCGATCTGCTGTATACGACCCTCGTTCATCACCACCACGCGGTCGGAGAGGGTGAGTGCTTCTTCCTGATCGTGAGTGACATAGATGAACGTTATACCGAGTTTTTTATGCATCTCCTTGAGTTCGAGTTGCATATCTTTGCGCATCTTCAAGTCGAGAGCAGCGAGTGGTTCGTCCAGTAGCAGCACCTCAGGGCGGTTGACGATAGCGCGGGCAATAGCCACTCGCTGTTGCTGACCGCCGGAGAGGGAATCGACATTGCGATATTCATAATCGGTCATACCGACTGTTTTGAGGGCCTGTTTGACGCGGCTTACGATCTGCGTTTTGTCTATCTTTTTGAGTTTGAGTCCGAAAGCGACATTATCAAACACATTAAGATGGGGGAAGAGAGCATATTTTTGGAAGACGGTATTAACTGGTCGCTTATGTGGTGGGGTTTGGGTTATGTCTTCTCCTTTGAGCAGTATATCCCCCGATGATGCCACCTGAAAACCTGCTATGCAGCGCAGCAGTGTCGTTTTGCCGCAGCCTGAGGGGCCTAAGATAGTTACGAACTCGCCTTTCCTGACTGAAAGACTCACATTGTCAAGGGCGAACTTGCCGTCTTCAAACTGTTTGGAGACATTGTTTACCTCAATAATGTAATTAGTGTTGTCCATTGTTGCTCTCGATGATAAAACGAATAGTATGTTTAACGAGCCGCAAAAATATATTAAACCTAAAAACTACA
>CAKZZM010000135.1 GCA_937885465.1 uncultured Bacteroidales bacterium | reverse complement strand
AAACAATAATAGCACAACTATCACTGCCAAAATGCTAACAAAAAAACAAAAGCGTTCCAGAAAACTGCAACGCTTTTTTGTCATTAAAAAACGATGGCTGAGCTTGCCGAAGCCACCGAAAGGTAGGATATTATCCCATTAAATGCCTTATATTATTCGCAGTTGCCAAGCAGTGGTAGAATGGATGGTGTTGTCGGTGGCATCGGTCTTTTGCAAGCAGAGGAACGGTATTGGTGAGCGGTCATACCGAGATGTTGCTTGGTATATTTGCAGAAGAAACTTAAACTCGGGAAATTCAACTGCACACAGATTTCTTTAACATCTCGGTCGGTTAGACGAAGTTGCCGTTTTATTTCTTGTACAGTAACTTCATTGATAAGCATTTGTGCAGGTTTGCCTGCTACTGCATTGCATGCCACAGAGAGATATTTGGGGCTTACGGCTAACTGTGTTGCATACCATCGCACCTCACGCTGACAACCTTTAGTCTCTTGTAGCAGTTTGACGAAATTCCGAAAAAGAATTTCCTGACGGCTTTGTTTGTGTTCCTTCGGCTGATTTTCCATATTAACCTCTAACCAATTAAGCAATTCATAAACAGCCGCTTGGGCAAAGATGTGGCGGATGTTCTCGCTTAGTTCGGAACGGCTGTCTTCCCTATATAACTGAAATAAGCGGTTAAAAAGTTGCCATAATTCTTGTTGCCGCTCGTTAAGGTGGATAATAGGATTATGAATGAGGTATTTTGATTTCTCCCACCATTTGATATCTTCTCTCATACACAGATAGAAGATGTCATCTAATGCGTGCTTGCGGATGGCAATTGTCTTGCATTTCATGTCAGGTGAACGCAAGTAATTGCCGACAATCAGTTCCGGTGTACACAGCACCATGTCATTTGGCACGATGAGTCGTTGCTGCCCGTCTATCTCAATCTGTAGTTTGCCGGCAGTACAATAGATGATCAGCGAGCAGTCGTTCTCGTTGCTGAACCGTTCCAGCAGTTCTTCCAGGTTGTCAGAAAAGGTAATGTCAGTACTCAGCATAAATGTAAGTGACAAAGGGACAAAGTACCAAGTACCAAGTGACAAGGGACAAAGTACAAAGGGACAATGTACAATTTAGTTCTTTTTCAAATCCGGCGGCAAAGATAGTGCTTTTTTCTGACATATGCAAGTGTTTTGTGCAAAAAGTTGCCCATATTACCTTTTTTTCTTTGTTTTAGTTCACTACTGTCCACTAAAAAACAAACAAAAACCCATAAAACCCTTCGCAGGGTTTACGATTATTAAGATTTTGTGGTGCGACAACGAATAAACATAGTGTTCTTTGAAGAATTTTACGTAAAAAAGATAC
Organism: uncultured Bacteroidales bacterium; assembly: GCA_937885465.1. Classification (GTDB taxonomy): domain Bacteria; phylum Bacteroidota; class Bacteroidia; order Bacteroidales; family Paludibacteraceae; genus Colicola. The sequence continues at coordinate 6,181 of CAKZZM010000135.1, read as the reverse complement.
TTTGACTGAAGATTTTTACGTTTTTCCTTGTTTATTTCAAAAAAAAGCAGTATCTTCGGACTCCGTCACTACGTTTCCCCCGAAGTTACGGTCGCAAAATCCTGCAAATGGCAAAATAAAATGAATTTTATTTGCACATTCGGATTTTTTGTTGTACCTTTGCGGTGGATTTGCAATGAATATTTGCAGTTGTACTGCGGATTTGCAATGCAAATACGCATCATAATTGAGTATTTGCAATACTTTATTAAAGCAAAAAAGTACTATGTTTACACGTTATTATCAGCTTGAGAATGATTTGGAGACCAGCGTTTTCTTATTCGGAGCGAGGCAAACAGGCAAGACCACTTTGCTGCTTCAGCAGTTTCCGAAAGCGGAATATATAGATTTGCTGGACACCATCACCTTGGCGCAATACTCGCGCAATCCGAGTTTGTTATACGACAAATATCGGAATTCGAGTAGCGAAACAATAGTGATTATAGATGAAATTCAGCAAGTTCCGCTTTTGCTTAATGAGGTTCACCGTCTGATAGCGCAGCGGGGTATTCATTTTATCCTGTGCGGCAGCAGTGCCCGCAAACTGCGTAGAAAAGGATACAACACCTTAGGCGGTAGAGCTTTGCCATGCCGGTTGTACCCGTTGGTAAGTGCTGAAATTCCGGATTTTGATATCAATAGAGCCGTCAGCAACGGTATGCTGCCTCCTTATTATGTAGCCAAGAATGCTTATCTGGGCTTGGCGGCATATATAGATGTCTATCTGCGTGAAGAGATTAAAGCCGAGGCTTTGGTCAGGAACTTGGATAATTTCCAGCGTTTCCTGGATGCAGCAGCCCTGACGGATGGAGAAATAGTTAACTATAATAATATCGCTTCGGATTGTTGGGTGAGCGCCAATACGGTCAAGGAGTATTTCTCCATCTTGGAGGATACACTTATCGGGTATATGATTCCTGCATTTACGAAGAAAATCAAGCGGCGGCTTGTACAATCGCCCAAGTTCTACTTCTTTGATATTGGTGTTGTTAATTATCTGTTGCATCGCAAAGAAGTGGTACGTGGTACGGCGGAATATGGCCATGCTTTCGAGCATTTGGTGATGCAAGAACTGGTGGCATATATTGGCTATACACGCAATGAGAACAAGTTGTCTTATTGGCGTACTTCTACAGGAATAGAGGTTGATGCAGTCATCGGAGACGCCCGCATAGCGATAGAAATCAAGTCAGCAGAAGAAATCCAGAACAAACATCTCAAAGGGCTGCGTGCTTTCAGAGAAGAGCATCCTGAGTGTCGGGCAATAGTTGTCTCGTTGGATCGTATCAGCCGCACAACGGAGGATAATATTGAGATACAATACATTTACGATTTCCTGCAGGAATTATGGGCAGGACGGTTGTTCTGATAGAGTACGATTGTTAAAATTTGGATAGTTTGCAGACTTGCGAACAAACGACGGTCAATCAGCCACTCTCAAGCATCTCTCAAGCCACTATTACCATTGAAAATCCATGCCCCTCTATATATAGTCAAAAAAGTTGCAAAATCTATCACCTCTTTCGCAACTTTTTTCAGTTTTTTGCTATTTCAGCACTATTTGCTGCTTTTCCGCCTATTACAGTCGCGGCAAAGCATCTGGCAGTTGGAAGCAATCGTCCTTCCGCCTTCCACCCAAGGCGTTATATGGTCGGCTTCCATAACTTCGATATCAAACGGTTTGCCGCAGATAGCACACTTACCACCTTGCCGTTCATAGACCTCACGGCGTGTGTTAGCATCAAAAGTACGGATGCCTAAATGGTGGATGTCGCCGTCCAAGATATAGGAGAAGATGCCGGATTTCTTCTGCACATCGGAGTCCGCCATCAATTTAGCCATCTGCTCGCCTATAGCCGTTGCGGTTAAGGTAGTGTCCTTGTAGCGGTTGTACAACAGACCCCATTCCACGCCTTTCATTTCTTTCTTGAAGCGTCGCCCGAAGAGTTTTTCTATCCAATGAACGACATCCTGGAAATACTGCCATAGTTCGTCTGCGTCCGTGTCGTGCTGATGACGCGCCATGTATTGCTCAATCGTAATGCCCTGTTTGTCTGCAATCCAACTGAGTGCAGTCTCAAAATAATCCTGCCGGATAGGCGAACCGTTCATGAAGTCCGAACCTATTTTGTATGCCACGCAGCCAGTCTTGGAGAAACGGCGTTTGGCTTGTGTCACCCACGAACCTGAATAGATAGCATTGCGGATCTCCTGTTCTTTGAGTTTCTCTCCGGCAATGTTGATGCGCTGGAACCATTTCAGTTTCTCCTCGTCCGTTCCCTCACAGATGTATATTTGCAGTTTGTAGTCGAGAATACGGTTTTGCTGTTCGATGGTCATATTGTTGAAACCAAGCAAGTTGCCGTCAAAAAGCATCATATACTCACCGGCGATAAACGAGCAGATAGAGATGGTACGTTGCTGCCCGTCGAGGACTTCATATTCGATGCCGTCTGTGCCATCTGTTTTGACCCAGTACATGACGTTCAGCGGAAAATTCTGCCAAACGGTGTCCATGACGGCATTGCGCTGTTTCTCGTCATAGACGAACTCACGCTGGTATTTCGGGCGAATGTTCAACCGTCCGCCGTAGCCGACAATTCCTTCCTCTTGAATACTGAGGTCGTTGTAACCCGCGCACAACTCCCGCACGCGGATTTCATGTAATTCTATTTTCATGGCTTTTGTGGTTTTTTATTGCGAATTAAGATGCGGAAATATGGAGGTTTCCCATTGATAGTTAAATCTTTATCATCATCTCCTTTTCGGAACTTTATAATTTCAAATTGCTCTGGATTGTATTTATCCAAAAATGTAACAGGAACTCCCATCGCACCTTCGTAATCACAAGGAATTTCAGTATAGGTATTAACATTTATACCATCATAATTGTCGTATTTAGGATATTCTTCCGGCGTATAAAGTTTGTACAAAATCAAATCCTCGTTATGTTTTGCAACCGGCATATTCGTAAACCAACAAGAAGTAGATACTCGCGCTATCTTCTTCCCATTCTCTATATGATGGAACTTTTCCCAATTATCGGGTACCTGAAAGAACATGCCAACATTAAAATTAGTATAACCTGTTCTGATTTTATCTTGTTGAAACATACGGAATGTTTCTTTGAATGTCAGCGCATTTGTATTTCCAATAATCAAGAATTGTTTATTGTACTTGTCTAACAAAGCGAGATATTCGCGGAACAAAGAGAAAGGTGGATTTGTAACTACTATGTCTGCTTCTTTGAGTAGTTCTATACATTCGGGACTATCAAATGAGCCATTTCCTTTGAGTAGCGAAAGTACGTTTTTGTCATTTTGGATTAAGTATTGTACATCCGCTAAATTTACCGCTCCATCATTATTGTAATCCTGCACTTCGGTAATCTCTACTTTGTAGGCTATCTTCTTCGGCTCGGTTTCTTCAATCTCAAACAATAAAGGCAGTTCGTCTCCTGCAACAGGCGAACCATCATAACACGTAGCGATTAGTTTCTTGAGACCTAACCGGTTGAAGTTGAGCGCAAAATACTTGAAGAAATTGCTTTCGTACGGATCGTCACAATTACACAATACTACTTTGCCTTGAAAGTATTGTGCGTAGTATTTGAGTTCTTTGGCGATGTCGTCTAATTTTGTATAGAACTCATCTTGCTTAGTTACTTTTGCCGATTTGAAATCTGCATGTGCCATAGATTGATAGTTGTTTGTGCATAACTATCAATCACCAAACGAAAATAGGTGGAATTTACCACTCGTATTCAGGAAAAGCGTCGGATTGCAAACCTTCACCAAAGTAGATAAATTCACACCTAAAGGTATGAACATTTACCATTACTTTGGTTTAGTGAGCAACGCGCTCCTAAATACAACTATTCGCTTTTATTCAAAATAGTTTCCGACGCTTTTTTGAATACGAATAATAGTAATGCTTATTATTTTAATATGTTATTGCGCAACGCTTTGCGCTTGTGTTTATTTGTTTTAATCGACCAAATGTGGTCGATGCTATCTCCTTATTTAATGTCACGGAGAGGGGACGGGGTTATTCTACTTTTCCGCCTATAAGTTGTTTTATGCCATAGGCAGGGTGGTTAGTTTTCGTTATTCAATGATCTCCCAATGACCGTCTTTGCGGCCGTTTCTGCGACGAAGATAGCCATGCTGCTGAAGAAGCCCGATGTTAAACTTGACACCACTTTCCGTAATATCTCCCAAAGCATCGGCTATTTCTACGCGAGTGGCTTTCGGGTAGTCCTTTAGATACTCCAAAATACGCTTTTGGGTAGTATTCAACGGCTTTCGGATAGTTATTTCCTTCTTTTGGGTAGTAGAATCCAGTACATCCAAGTCCTTTTGGGTAGTAACTTCGTTCTTTTGGTCAGTTAGCCAAATACGTGCGATAAACTGGTTTCCGTCCGGTCTGTCAATAAAATCGACATCGCATTTCGTTGCTACGACACGCGGAATGCCTGAACCTAAGCCTCGGTAAGGCATTGTATGTGACCCAAACTGTGCAAGTAATATATTGCGCGGGTTAGAGTTGCCTAAAAGGATTTCGTCAATGGTCTGCCCATCCGGCAGGCAGCCCGGATTGATAATCTCTATGCGATTGTCAAACACCAGTAGCCGTATTGCGGCAGGTTTAAGCAAATCCAAATGTACCAGTGCATTTTGCAGCAATTCTTCTAACACTATTTCCGGCACTTCCAATTGACCGATACTATTGAATGATTGTCCGTTTTGCGGACGTTTGAGGCACGATTTGATCCACCGCAAGGCTTCGTCGTACATCTCTGGAATAGTACCGTTAATATCACGGCTGTCGCGATATTCAGTTCCGCCTATTTCATTGCCTACATACCAGACGGCTTTGATACAATGTTGCGGAAGAAACTGCTGCGGGTCTTTGGCAAAATACATTGTGCCTGCTATCGTGAGACGACCGAGATCGTCCGTTATATGCGCATTGCGCAAAACTTTCTTGTACGGGATATTGAACTCGTCTGCGCGTTTTTGATAGACATTATTGAAATAAGCATCCAAAGCCTTGGTGTCGATATCATCTTCCGAGGTCCCATCCACACCGTCCGTATCCACTTGGTATTGATGTGAGTTCTGCAATAACCGACGGATCTCCGCATTCTCTGTCACACGGCGTTTGTCTGCGCCTTGCTTCACCCATATATTGCCCGCCAGATCCTTGTAAGGTTTGTATGCTCCGCTTTTTACATACGTAACCAAGAATAGAAGATTATTGTGTTTGACCGTCTCCGTGTCCAGATAAATGACCGGACGCACTTGGTCATTGGCAGTATTGCCCAATTCGCGGGATAGAAATTGCACTTGCTCATACGTCAGACCGACCATTTTTCCGGTCTTGTCCTCCGCTCCAAAGACGATGATGCCGCCGCGCGTATTGGCAAAAGCCACCAGTTCCTCTGCTATTTGTTTCGGGGTGGTAAAATCCAACTTGTATTGCACGGTTGTCGATTCACCAATACTACACAGTTCTATCAATTCTTGCTCAGTCATTTGTCATCTTTGCAACTTTCGGCGGCAAAGGTAATGCTTTTTTTTGAGATATGTAAATTTATTTACAAGTTTCTGTGTGATTGATGAATTTTGTAAACAAAACAGGCGAAAAGCGTCGGGATGGATGGTACTTTTTTTTCGGAGATATGCACGGATATATGCAAGAAAAATGTAAGAAAATAGGAAAAACCGGTGAATTGCTTGTGAATACGTTTTTTTTCGTAAATTTGCAGGCCTTTTATGTGCGCGTCACGAAAAATCGCAGGCGTGGAAACCTGCGTATCCGATAAACACACGCCCCCCCAACCCCCTCTAACGATGCGGGCGAGGACGACTGCGTTGATTCGGGCGAGGACCGCTTCGCTACCGCGTTCCAAGTGTAATCGCAGAGGAGGTGGTGACCGAGACATCTTATGCAACGCTCGGAGGCGTTGCCCACTTTAATGAAACGAAGACAAGGATTATAAGTGGCAAGGCATATAGCGTATGACCAACCAACAAAAACTGATATGGAAAATTCCCCTCGCTGTAGTCGGTGTATTAGTGGGGCTGGTGATTCTGCTGCTGATAGCAGTAGGATGCGTGCTGTATGTCAGTCCCGTGCG